>CAVEOW010000140.1:0-4926 GCA_963617295.1 bacterium
GTTATAAACATACCGAATTCAAGGATTGAAGATAATGACTCTGTTATTTTCTTCAACTTTAGACCTGATAGAGCAAGAGAAATCTCAAAGGCAATTATGTTCCCTGATTTCGACGGATTTCAAAGAAAAGCAGTCAGAAAGAACATCTATTATGTAACATTTAAACAATATGATGTTACATTCCCGTTCCCTGTTGCTTTTGAGCCGCAACCGCTTGTTAACTTATTAGGTGAAGTACTTGATAAAAACGGTATTAAACAATTTAGAACCGCTGAAACAGAAAAGTATGCCCATGTTACATTTTTCTTCAACGGCGGTATTGATGAACCAAATAAACTTGAAACAAGAGTATTAATTAATTCACCTAAAGTTGCAACTTATGACTTGCAACCCGAAATGAGTGCACCTGCAGTTTGCAATGAAGTATTAAAAGCACTCGACAATCAAGAATACGGATTTATTCTTGTAAACTTTGCAAACCCTGATATGGTAGGTCATACCGGTGTAATGGAAGCTGCAATTAAAGCATGTGAAACAGTTGATGAATGCGTAGGCAAAATTGTTGCAAAAGCAAAAGAAGACGATGTTGCAGTTATTTTAACCGCAGACCACGGAAATGCTGAATGTATGGAAGATAAAGTTACACACGCACCGTACACCGCACATACAACAAACCCTGTTCCGCTATTTGTAATTAATGACGGAGATGTAAAACTAAAACAAACAGGTGCTTTATGTGATATAGCTCCGACTGTTTTAGATATTATGGGAATTGCTAAACCTGTTGAAATGACAGGCGAATCTTTAATCGAAAAATAATAAGATTTTATCTATAAAAACAACCTAAGTAAAACTTGGGTTGTTTTTTTATGTGGTAAAATTTATAGATTTAACTCCTTTACAAGTTTAGGTACTATTATTTCCCAGGCTTTTGCATTCGGGTGCCAATCTTCCAATCTGTATTCTCTCATTTTTAAATTTTTTCCGGTTAGAGAATTAGCATTTATAATTTTAATTCCGTCTTTTTCTAGTTTTTTCCATTCAATATCTTCGTCATCTTCATATTGCAAGATAACAAATTGAGATGGATTGTCCTCGTTGTTCTTAAAATAAACCTTAACTTCATTGTTTATCTCATTCAAATATAGCGTCATAAGTTTTGAATCTTTTTTCATCGGAACTAAAATTTTATGATATACAAACAAACTTAGGTACTTTACAATAAAAGATTGGGAAACAATTTTTGGTACATCAATATATTGTAACTGACGGTGTTTATTTATTGCAATAAAATGCGGAGTCTTATCAAACTCACAAATATCAGCATATAAACGTTCTTTTTGAGGCGGGAAATATGTATAAATTACATATTCAGCTCTATTTATTCCGTGGAACATTTGTTCTCTTTTTTCAGGATTTTTTAATATATATAAGGTTTCTCTTGGGGAAGCACATCTTATTCCTATATTAATTATATTTCTTTTTGTCTGTTCAGATAATACCGCTCCAAAATTTTCTTCTTCATTAAGTCCATCTCCATAAGCGAAAGAACACCCCATAAGTATTATATTTTCTTTATCCAAATTTTTGTTATAAATAAATGGTCTTACTCTTGTTTCATAATCTTTATTATGAGGATTAAAATAATGTATTTTTGAAAGATATATTGTTTTTTTATTTTTTCAATGAAACTACCATGCAAATTTTTGCTGTTATTAAAAGATATAAAAGCACAACAAAATTCAACAACTAATGTAAATACGGCAAAAAACAATATATTTAAGAATAATATTTTAAAAAATTTTTTCTTCAAATTAACAAAACCTTTAATTTTAAAATTTATATCGGATAATATTATTATAAAATAATGAAATGAAAAAGGGCAAAATATGAGTTTAACAAAGATTGAAGATTTACCAACCGTTTATAATGCTAAAGAAACAGAAGAAAGCATATATAAATTTTGGGAAGATAATGAGTGCTTTAAGGCAAACGCAAAATCAAACAAAAAACCATACTCTATGGTAATTCCGCCACCAAACGTTACAGGTGTTTTACACATGGGACACGCACTTGATGAAACTCTTCAAGATATTTTAGTCAGATACCACAGAATGACAGGCTATGAAACATTATGGATGCCCGGGACTGACCACGCAGGGATAGCAACTCAAAATGTTGTTGAAAAGAAGTTAAGAGCCGAAAACAAGACTCGTTTTGATTTAGGCAGAGAAAAATTTGTTGAACTTACTTGGGAATGGGCAAATGAACATAAAGATGCTATTCTTCACCAATGTAAGAGACTAGGTGCTTCTTTTGACCTTTCAAGAGCAAGATTTACACTTGATAAAGGTTGCAGTGATGCGGTAAAAGAAGTATTTGTTAAACTTTATGAAAAAGATTTAATCTATAAAGGTGCATATATTGTAAACTGGTGTCCTCGTTGCCAAAGTGCTATTTCTGATATCGAAACCGATTACGAAACAGAAAAAAGCAACTTGTGGGAAATCAGCTACCCGTTAAAAGATGAAAAAGGTGCAATTGTTGTTGCAACAACAAGACCCGAAACAATATACGGTGATGTTGCAGTTGCAGTTAATCCGTCAGATTACAAATATAAAGATTTAATCGGCAAAACTGTTTTAATTCCTTTAACAGGAAGAGAAATTCCTATTATTGCCGATGATTATGTAGATAAGAGTTTTGGTACGGGTGCATTAAAAATTACACCTGCACATGACCCGAATGACTACGAAGTAGGCAAACGTCACGGTTTAAAACCGATATGGGTAATTGATGAACAAGGTAAAATGATGTCTTGCCCCGAAGTAAATTACGGAGTTCAAGGTTTAACCAGAGAAGAAGCAAGAGTTAAAACGGTTGAATTGCTTGAAAAAGAAGGTCGTTTAGTAAGAATCAGACCAATTGAACACAATGTAGGCAAATGCCAAAGATGTAATACTACAATTGAGCCGTTACTTTCTGAACAATGGTTTGTAAGAATGGCACCTTTAGCAAAAGCTGCAATAGCTGCCGTTGAAAACGGTGATATAAAATTTGTTCCTGAACGTTGGACAAAAAATTACTTGGACTGGATGACAAACATTCGTGATTGGTGTATTTCCCGTCAATTATGGTGGGGACATCAAATCCCTGCTTATTACAACAATGAAACAGGTGAGATGGTTGTAGCAAAAGAAAATCCTGACCCAAGCAAATATACTCAAGACTCTGATGTTCTTGATACTTGGTTCTCATCAGGGCTGTGGCCGTTCTCTACAATGGGTTGGCCAAATACTGAAGCTGATGACTTCAAAAAATTCTATCCGACTTCAACTCTTGTAACAGGTTTTGACATCATATTCTTCTGGGTTGCAAGAATGATTACAATGGGTGAAGAATTCACAAAGAAAGCACCATTCTCAACCGTATATATTCACGGCTTAATCAGAGATGAATTCGGTAAAAAAATGTCGAAATCAAAAGGAAACACAATTGATCCGGTAGGAATTATCGACAAATACGGATGTGATGCGTTAAGATACACGCTTACTTCACTTTGCACATATGGCGGTCAAGATATTAAAATCAGCGATGAAAAATTTGAATACGGAAGAAATTTCGCAAACAAAATTTGGAATGCTTCAAGATTTGTTTTAATGAACCTTGAGGGAATAGACAACAAAGATATTGATTTTGAAAAATTAACAATTGCAGATAAGTGGATTTTAAACAAGTTAAACGAAACCGCAAAAGAGACAAATGAAAATATCAAAAACTACAGAATAGGCGAAATGGCACATACGTTATATGATTTCTTCTGGAACTCATATTGCGATTGGTATGTTGAAATTGCAAAAATCCAATTACAAGATGAAACCTTGAAACTTAATACACAACGAGTTTTAAGATATGTACTTGATATGACTTTAAGATTACTTCACCCTGTTATGCCACATATAACAGAAGCTATTTGGCAATTATTACCTAAAAACACGGATGTTAAAGCTATAATGTTGGCAGCATTCCCTGTTTATGAGGATAAGTTGAATTTTGCCGAAGAAAATACACAAATGGAACTTGTTTTTGAAACAATCAAATCTTTAAGAAATGTAAGACAAAGTTTCAATATACCTGTTTCTACAAAAGTAAATATTGAAATTCTTGCAAATAATAATGAAGAAGAAATCTTTAAAAAGGTTGAACCGTATATTCACCGTTTAGCAAGAGTTGAAGGTATTAAATATGTTGATGAATCTCATAAAACAATTAAACAATCTGCTTCAACAGTTGTAAGCAATTCAAAAATTATCATTCCGCTGGCAGGTTTAATTGATTTGAACGAAGAAATCAAAAGACAAAATAAAAAATTAGAAAAACTTACTTCGGAAAAGAACGGTTTATTAGCAAGAACAAATAATGAAAAATTCATGGCTAACGCTAAACCTGAACTTATTGAGCAAACTAAAAACAGAATTGCTGAAATTGAAGTTATGGAAAATGCAATTAATGAATTAATGGATTCATTAAGAGGCTAGATTATTACAAAACAGTACAAAATCTCTTGCTTTGTGCTTTATATGGAGACATTGACAAACCTACACAAAAAGTTATAATAAATATATAATAATTAGAGGTATTATATGACAAATTTTATTGAAAACTTGCAAAACTTTTTTAAGTTTTTATTTGTTAAGAACACAAAAACCGGTGCATTTTTTGAAGAAATATATGTCGCAAACGACATAATAAGTAAATATTAATTAGATTATCTTTACACCCCTAGCAGATATTTCCCTTGATTATTTTATTTTCTCCGGACGTGGAAACTTTTTAAAACTTTCACAAAACCGCAACCGGAGCTTCTCTCTCTAATAAATTGTAATGCAATACCAAAGTTCGCATAAGAAAATGCTCACTTGCTGT
>CAVEOW010000141.1:0-4885 GCA_963617295.1 bacterium
ATGCTTAATATAGAAGAAAACTTGGCAATTGAAAATCCGTTGATTACAAAACAAATTGCAAGCAATCAAAAGAAAGTTGAAACTCTAAACTTTGACAGAAGAAAGAGCGTTCTGGAGTATGATGACGTATTAAATTTACAACGTGAAAAATTCTATGCTCAAAGAAACAGAGTAATTGAAAATACTGATTTAAGCGATGATATAAGATATATGATTGAACGTGAGGCTGACAGATTACTTCGTTCTTACATCTCTCCCGGAATGAATCCTGATGAATATATTCATGACGATTTAGTTTCACTTGTTAAGGAGGTACACTCTGTTATTCCGCAGCTTGTAAGTGTTGAAGTAAAAGATTTTCAAGGCTTAAAATTTGAAAACGCTTATGAAAAATTAAGAGATTTGGCACTTGAAGCATATAAAGACCATGAAATTAAAACGGTATCATTCTACAATATGGTTGCAAAACAGTATAATCCTGAACATGTGGATGAAGAACCGTTTGCAAAAGATAATGTAATGAGAAATCTTGAAAAAGAAATTTTAATAAGAGTTGTTGATAACAAATGGATTGATCACTTGAGTCAAATTGATATGTTAAAAGAGGGTATCGGGTTAAGGGCTTACGGACAAAAAAATCCGATTTTGGAATACAAAAAAGAAGCTTACGATATGTTTAACAATATGATGTATGAAATTCAAAGTGAAACTGTTAAACACTTATTTAGAACGAAATTCGGTATTCAAGTTGTGTCTCCGGAACAAGCAAATATTCCAATGAATGAAATAGAACCTGAACAGACAATAATGATGAATCATCAGGAAGAAAACGAAGAGGAAGAAGATAAATAATTATGATATTAATTTATAATGTCGTTTTAATATTATTAGCAATTATACTTTTGCCGTTTATCCTAATTGCATTTGTAATTCAACCTAAGTTTAGAGCAGGTTTCTTTGAAAAAACAGGGTTTTACAAATTCGATAAGAAAGGTCAAAAAACTACCGTTTTCCACGCTGTTTCAGTTGGAGAGGTTAATGCCGTAAAAGATTTAATTCAAAAATACAGAGAAAAACACCCTGCTGAACTTATAGTTGTAACAACAACTACAAAGACGGGGCAGGAAATTGCAAATAAATCACTTACTAAGTATTGCGACAAAATAACTTATTATCCTTATGATTTCTTTTTTAGTGTTTTATCGTTTTTAAACACCTTTAAACCCGAAAAAATAATTATTGCCGAAACTGAAATTTGGCCTTGCTTTATAACATTAGCAAAAATAAAAGGGGTAAAAGTTTATACCGTAAACGGCAGAATTTCACCGCATTCTTTTAACGGATACAAAAAGATTAAGTTGTTTTTGGCACCTGTTTTTAACAGATATGAAAAAATATTTATGCAATCACAATCTGACGCAGACAGAATGGTTGCAATAGGTGCAAAAAAAGAAAAAGTTGAGGTTATGGGTAATTTAAAATTTGATATTACACAAAATCTAAGCGAAGAGCAAAAACAAAAATATCGTGATGAATTAAAGACAGATAACTACAGATTGTTTGTCGGAGCCAGCACTCATAAAGGCGAAGATGAAACAGTTTTATCCGTATTTAAAAAACTAAAAAATGATTGCCAGGACGCAAAATTACTGCTTGTTCCAAGGCATCCGCAGCGTTATGAAGAAGTTTCAAAACTGCTTGATGAAAGCGGTTTTAAGTGGGGTAAGCGTTCAAAAAATGATAACTTCAACGAAAATGAAATTATTTTGTTAGATACAATGGGTGAACTTTCAAAATTGTTCTCAATTTGTTATGTAGCCTTTATCGGTGGAAGTTTTACACAAACAGGCGGTCATAATCCCCTTGAGGCAAATATTTGGAATAAGCCTGTTATATCAGGACCTGTTGTATTTAATTTTAAAGATGTTTATAGAATTGTTTGCGAAAAACAGTGTGCAATAATTGTCAAAGATGAAAATGAATTTGCCGATGAGCTTTTATCATTTTACAAAGACAGTTCAAAATATGATTGCTACTGCAAAAATGCTCAAAAAGTATTTGATGAAAACAGAGGTGCAATTAGCTACGTTTTAGAAAGAGTTTAACCCACTTTTTCAAAGAATATTATTCCGTAAGCAGGAATTGAAATGTAGCTGAATTGCTTAAATATCTTATCTGTATTCAAATAAGTATTTTCGCCAAAATATTCTTGTTTATCTGAGTTCATTATTTCTCTCCATTCTCCTTTTGGGAAAAGTATTCCGTAGTTTTTCATATATGATACGTTTGAAAAATTGGAAACAGAGAAAATTTCGTTTGTATTTTTCTTTGCGTGTATTGCATGTATATCAGAATTTTGATGAACAATTGTTTTCTCAATGTGTCCTGATGATATAGAGGGATTATTTTCACAGAGATTGTTTAAGTCCGTCATAAAGTGTTCAACCGCTTTATTTATATATTGATATTCTTTATCTACATAGACAGAGGCGAGTTTTGAGTCGTGAAAAGCACTAATTCCGGGTTTATACCCTTTTTCTAACAGGTAAGGTTCCGAGCCGATTGAAAATTTTCTGAAAAACTTAAAATATGCTAAATTTGCATTTTCATCCCCTTGAAAAATCATTTTTGGTCCCGGGATAGAATATATCTTTGCTATCGTAAGTTTATGCAATTGAACAGCTTTTTTATATGCACTGTAAATTTGTTCAACAGGAATATCAATATTCAAATTATTGTGAAAGTAGAATAATTTTCGTTGTATTGCGGAATATTTTTCAAGTCGTCCCGAAACAAGCTCGGTTAAAATACTTTGTGTGGCGTGTGCGGCAATTTTACATTCTTCTCCGTGTTCGCAGTCGCAAATATATGATGACAGGTTTAATTCTCTTGCAACAATTTTTGTAATCAATCTTGTTCCGTCAATGTTTCCTATTTCATCATGACTCATCGGATACTTTACTCTTGATTGAGCGGCAGAAAGCGAGCTGTCAAAATTGTTTATGTCTTTGTTTCTGCAATCCCAGCTGCCTAAGACAGATGACGCTATTTGTTTATGAAAAGGAAAATCCCACTCCGTATCAAACCCGAGTGCAGAAAGCGAAATATCATTATTTCTTATTTTATTAATAAACCCGTCATGGTCGTTTTCATTTTCTTCAATTTCCGATAGAGAAAAAGTTTTAGTAACTCTGCTGTCGTTATCTCTGCCGTCCTCTGCAATTAAGAATGCATTCGGTGCATAATAATTTATTTCCGCAGCTATTTGTTTCATTGTGTAATCAGAACACATAAATTTTGTCATGTCAGCTCTCAAACCGTCGCAATGATAGTTTAAAATCCAGTTTAAGGCTGTACCTGTAATGTAATCTCTGGTATAAAAACGGTATTCGTCTTTTTCAAAATTAAATTTAAAACCGAAACAATTTTCTCCGTCCAAATAAGGCCCTGTCAATTGTAATTGTGCTATATCCGGTCCTAAATGGTTTGGAACAAAATCCATAATTACGTTTAATCCGATTGAGTGTGCATAATCAATTAGTTCTTTTAATTCATCAGGGGTGCCGTATGTGTGATTAGGTGCATATTTATCAACTCCGTCGTAGCCCCAGTTAAAGGAGTATGTGTTTTCGACAGGCATGATTTCAATAGCGTTAAACCCTATATCAACAAGTCTTTTTAGTCCCTCTTTCGCTGATAAATAAGTCCCTTCATTAGTAAAAGTACCTAAATGAAGTTCATAAATTCTTAAATCATCAACGCTTTTAAGTTTGTTATTTTCATCTGCAATCCGGCTGATTTTTCTTTTGTCATCACCGTTTAACCAACTTGAATCATTCCATTTAAAAAGAGTGTGATTGTATAATTTTGACCACTTAAAATAAACGTCTTGCCACATTGAACAAGGGTCTTTTACATAGACATTTGTTCCGTAAAAATCTAAGACAAAACGATATCTGTCGCCATTTTGAAGATAATCTTTCGGCAAAATATACTTCCAAATGCAATCGCAAACTTTTTCCATTTTGAACTTTTCAATATCTTTGCCGATACGTTTTATTTCAAGGTGAATATTTTCCAGATATGGGAAAGCAAAAATTTTAATAATAATACTGCCGTCGGGTGCAAAATTAATGCCAAAATATTTATCCCACACATAAAATGAGGACTTAAAATCAGAACATATATTTTGATTATTAATAAAATTTACCATAATTGCCTTATAAATAGTATTCAACATTATTTAATTTTTGTCTATAATTATAATATGAATATAATCGACGGATTAAAATATATCAATAATTCATCAATTGCTTTAGGGTTCTTTGACGGAATACATTTGGGACACAGAATTGTGTTAAAAAATGCAATTCATATTGCACAAAAAAATAATACTTCCTCGACTGTTATTATCTTTAAAGAACATCCTCTAAACTATCTTACCAACCAAAAAGTACCTTTAATTTTATCTTTTGAAGAAAAAATGCAAATGTTAGAGTCTGTCGGGATAGATAATGCAGTTCTTCTTGATTTTGAAAAGTATTCGGGCATGAGTGCCGAAGATTACCTTGAACGGGTTTTGGTTAAATATTTTTCACCAATAGCTGTTACAACAGGTTTTAATCACTGTTTTAGCTATAAAAAGCAAGGGAATAGTGAATTTCTCCGCCGGAATAAAATAAAATATAATTATGAATACTATGAAGTTCCGCCTTGTGTTGTTGATAATGCCGTTGTAAGTTGCAGCTCCATAAGAAATAAGTTAAATTTAGGTGATTTTCTTTGTGCAAATGATTTACTCGGTTATAAATATTTTATTGAGGGGACGGTAATACAGGGTGATAAAATAGCATCTAAGATGTCTTTCCCAAGTGCGAATATAAAT
>CAVEOW010000142.1:0-4876 GCA_963617295.1 bacterium
CATGTATAGTCCGTATATTTCTCTGAAAACTTTATTTCCTACCCCAATTCCGCATAAGAAATTATCATGCAGCATTTGGAATGCGGAATTATAAACATTCATTCTGAATGAAGTTGAAGAATCTTCCCTTAAAATAAATATTGATAATATTCTTTGTAAAATTCCGTGATTTAAAAGGATAAAAGCTGCAGAAAATGCAACAAAAGCAGAAACAATATATTTCCACCGCTTTATTAACCTGTTATCTTTCAAATCAAAAAATACATATTGAAAAGAAGCTGCAAGCAAGCCTAATATCATTACAAATAAAGCAATATAAGCACCTCTGCAACCTGAAATAAAAATTGCAAAAGCAGAAATTGTAAATAATAAAACAGACAAAATTGCTAATTTATAGGATTTTCTATGTAAAAAGATTAATGCTAAACCTATTAAAGAAGATATTCCCGCAATCATATATGCGGCATATAAGTTAGGGTTATAAGGTTTTAATGTGCCATATACTCTTGATAACACATCCTCCGGATTTACATAGCTTAAATCCTGCCAAGAAGCGGCAACTTCAAGTCCGAGCATATCCTGCATAACGCCAATAACAGCTTCAAACCCGACAAGAACAGCTATTGCAATCAATAAAACAAATATGAATTTTTTATTTGTCTTTAAGAATTGACAAAGTGCAAAGTAAAAAGCAAAGTATATCAAGGTTTTTATAAACCCGTATAAACTTTGTGGCAACATTGATGATGTAAAATTACTTATCAAACAAATTATAAGATATGCAAGCAAGTAAAAGTTACATCTTTCAAGTTCTATTTTTTCACCTTTCGTAATTAAAACTTTTAAAACCACCAAAGCAGGAACAAAAAATGAAACGGCACCTATTATTTCGGTTTTAGCAAAAAGTGAAACCGCAAATGTAGCCAATATTGATAACAATATAAAAATATCAATATTAGAAAATAATAAACTGTTTTGTCTTAATTTATCCGTCTTTGATTGAATAAAACCAATAATACTGTTAAGAACATTGTATATTTCGGAATTAAAATTTTTCATTATTGTTGTGCTGCTTCTTCAACTTCATAAACGTTAGAAATAGTACCTGTGTATTTGTATTTTTCTCCCTCAATAACAACAGGAATACCCATTTTAATTTTGTTTCCGCCTGCCACATACCCGTCAGGTGTCTTTTTAGCTACATCTTCTAAACTAACAACAACATCAAACATGTTTGGCATTGAAATATCATCAGAAATAACAAATCCGTCTTTATTATTTGCAGGAATTAAAACCATTCTCGGACGACCTTGCATAGCATTAATTTTTAACTTTGTATAAGGTACGTTTCTGATTGTTATAAAAGCGTCATCACCAATTTTAAAAGGAAGCTCTTGAGATGTCATTGTAACCCCTCTAAAGAAAACTTCAAAATTAATTTTAACTTCCTTTTCAACAGGAAGATTTGAAAAACTTTTTTTCTTAAATACGGCTAACCCGCCGATTACTACAAATGCTATTATTAATAAAATAATAATGTAATCAATAATTCTTAATTTTTTTAGCATAATTTATCCTCTACGTATTAACTTTCATTGTATTAAAATCCATTTCTTCTAAAGTATCTTTTAAGATATCAACCGTTGTAGTTGCACAACCGAAATATCTTATTACGATACTTGCCGCCAAATTACCGAGTATTGCAGAATCTTTTTTAGAAAAGCCTGCAGCCATTGCAAGTGTATATGTTGCAACAACAGTATCACCTGCACCGGTAACATCAAAAACATCCTTTTTGTTAAATACAGGGATTTTCACAAAGTTACCGTTCTTTTCAAACAATGCCATTCCGTCGTCGCCCAGCGTTATTAAAGCAGACTCAGCATTTGTTTTTGCAAGCATTACCTCTCCCGCCTTTTTAAGCGTTTCTTCATTATTAATATAAAAACCCACAAATTTTTCACTATCAGGCTGGTTAGGAGTCATGGACGTAACTCCTTGAAATCTGTCTAAATCCTTTTGAGAATCAACAACTATAATTTTGTTATATTTTTTGCATAATTCTATAGTTTTTGAAATTACTCTCGGAGTCAACAAACTGATATGGTAATCGGAAAGAATTACCGCATCATGTTTAGGAATAGCAAGTTCGGCCTGCTCAATAATTTTATCTTCAATTTCTTTTGATAAAGGTTCTTTTGTTTCTCTGTCTATTCTTACAATTTGTTGTGTAACAGATTGTGAGCATGAACCTGAAATTCTTGTTTTTACGGTAGTAGCTCTTGAAGAATCTTTTACCATATATTGAGTATTAACACCTGCTTCTTTAAAAGAGTTTAAAAGGACAGGTGCGTAATAATCATCCCCGTAAGTACCTATAACGCTGACTTTTCCGTTATTTAAAGCAGCAATATTGTGAGCGGCATTTGAAGCTGCACCTAAAATAATTTTAGTATCATAATGTCTTAAAATAAGAACGGGAGCTTCTCTGCTCATTCTGTCTGTTGTTCCGTAAACCATTTCGTCTATTGCCATATCACCTATAACCAAGACAGAAGGTTTAAAAAGATTATCTAAAGAGTTTATAATTGCTTCTTTATCTATACCAAACATATTTTACTCTCCGTTTTTAACATTTGCTAATAGCAACTTCCTGTAATAAAATAGTATCATAAAATCAAAGATTTATTTTATGGATATTATAAAAAATAAAGAAGAAAAAATTACATTTATAGGTATCTCTCTTGGCGGAATCAGCACTATTGAGTCGGCTGTAGCAGTGTTGGACAGAAATTTAAAAATTATTACGTTAGATAAACTGTTTTCAATGTCAGATGTTAAATATTTTTTAGATAAATTTCCGGCTAAACAAAATGCCGTTATATTGGTTTCCGTTCCTGAAAATGCAACAATGATTAGCAGTAAATGGAAATATAATTCAAGAACTTATGACATTGTAAATTTTGAAGAAAAGATTAAAAATGTTGATGACTGGACAAACCGCTTTTCAATAAGGGGTTGCGACTACTTTAAGGAATTAAGTGAAAAAGGAATTGATATATTCAGATATGATATCGATAACCTTAAAGAATTTGTAGGAAATTGTTACGCATATAAGGCAAGAACTCCGATTGATTGTAAATCACTTCAAGATACTTTAAGAATAAAATATAATATGAGGGAATTACCTGTTAATATGTTACCTGTAGCACAACTTGAGGCAATTTTAGGTGCATTTTTAGCTCAAATGATAGTAACCGGAAACCCGAATTTTGAATACAAAAAAATCGGCGACTATGAAAGCCTGCCGATTTTAGGTGTATAAAATATTTTATTTTTCTTCTTTTTCAAAGAATTCTTTACCGACACCGCAAAGAGGGCAAATGTAATCATCGGGTAAATCTTCAAATGCTACATTTCCGTTATCTTTCGGTTCATAAACATAATGGCACACCGTGCAAACATAATTATCCATAATTGTCTCCTTTTTCTTTATTAATATAAGTAATAACCGTAAATATCAATCACCTTATGATTTACTCTTCTTGGCAATCTTTACAAATACCATGAATTGCAATATCATAATCCGAAACAAGAAAACCTGTTTGTTTTTGAACATTATCCGCAACCATTGGGGCAACACTTGAATCAATATCAAAAACTCGTCCGCATTTTTTACACATAAAATGGTAATGCTCGTGGGTATTATGATCAAAGTGTTCGGACTCTTCTAACCCCTCTATACGTTTTATTGTTCCTCTTTCAGACATCTTTTTAAGATTTCTGTAAACAGTCGCAATGCCAATATTAGAGTCAGGATTTTCCGCCTTAATAATTTTATGCAGAGCCTCTGCCGTAGGATGTACGGCATTTCTAGTTAATGTATCTAAAATTATTTCTCGTTGTCTTGAATAGTTCATAATTGATATCCATTATCAATTTTACATTAATAAACTTATTCTGTAAAGAGTTATTTATTTAATTTATCTAACAAGAAGCAAATATTTTCGCCTAAGTTTTCCATATTTGCCATTGCTTCGCAATCGTTAGCAACTTCACCTTTATCGCAGCCGAAACCGAAATTCCAATAAGTTGACCCCGGAATTATCATTTCCGACATTAAAAACATGTGATGAATACTTGCTTGAATACTGCTTCCGCCACCGCGTCTTTCAGCTACAACCGCAGCTCCGATTTTGTGTTTAAAAAGTTTTCCGTTACCTAATGCAACAACTCCTGCTCTATCAATAAATGCTTTAAGTTCAGGTGTCATATCGGAAAAATAAGACGGAGTACCTAATACAATAGCGTCAGCAGTATAAACTTCTTCTAAAATTTCGTTTAAAATATCATCATTAAAAACACATTTACGGTTTTGAAGTTTTTTGCATACCCCGCAACCACGACAGCCATGGATATCAGTACCTCCTATTTGAATTAAATTTGTTTCATACCCGTGTTTTGCAACCGTTTCAAGCACTTTATTCAACATTATTTCGGTATTACCGTCGTGTCTGGGGCTACCGTTAACAGCAACTACTTTCATATTTTCTCCTATATTTATTACATGATTATTTTTATGCAAATAAAGACATATTGTCAATTAATAATCTGTAGTTAATATAATAGAAAAGTAAAATTAATCTCGTAAGTGAGGGTAAGGATCCGCTTTTCCGGCGATTAATGTTTGTGAATTTAGAATATCATCAAAATATTCTGGTACATCCGTATTTGATATAAAAGGTGTTTTAAAAAAAAGTAAACGTAATATTCTTTTAATATTTTCAAACATAGTAAATCTCCATAAATCATGTCACACTTAATTTTACCCCCCCCCCCGATTTTGTCAAGCCTACAGTCCCTTGCCTTTTTGGGC
>CAVEOW010000143.1:0-2622 GCA_963617295.1 bacterium
ATTATATAGGAACAATTAGCGAAAATAAAACATTTTTAAGTAAAGTTACAAAAATCAAAACAAATTACTTGATTATTTATTTTGCTTATGTTTTTATAAAAGGGAACTGATTTGCAATCCTCTTTTCAGCAATAGGTTCAACGGCTGCAATAGTTTGCACAAAATGAACGGAGATAAACCAAATGGTTAAAATCAGATTAAGAAGATTAGGCTATAAAAAGAACCCTATTTACAGAGTAGTAGTTACAAATTCAACAACAAAAAGAGAAGGTGCTCCTATTCAACAATTAGGTTTCTATAACCCTAAAACAAAAGAAATGAAATTAGACAAACAAGCTGCTTTGGATTGGGTATCAAAAGGTGCTCAACCGTCAGAAACAGTTCAATACTTAATTAATAACTGCAATGAAGACGGAACTTTAAACTACAAGAAAACAGAAGTTAAAAAGTTATCAAAGAAAGCTCAAGCTAAGTTGGAAGCTGAACAAAAAGTCGCAGCAGAAGCATCTGCAACAGCTGAAACAACAGAAGCATAAAAAACTTTTTTACAGGGAAAGAGAACACTTATTTACCGCTTTAACAAAAGCGGTTTTTTTTTATGGGGGATTTTACACCTTTAGCCAATCTTTTGATTTATTTATTGTATCTTCATCTACTATTATGTCGCCTGTCATATCAATATCGGAACTGCCTACAGACCAATACCATGTAAATCCGCCTTTTAATAAACTCTTAGAAAAATTTTTTCCTTTTCTTTGTGCTTCTCGAGTTATTACATCTTTTACTGTAGTCCAAACTTTTTCAATAATTTTTGCATCGGCTACTACCCCTGATAAATCTCCGGTTCCTTCTGCATAAGCCATAAACTTTTCATAATTACCATAAAAAATAGCTTTTTCTTCATATGTTAAATTTTTCCCTTCCAATATTTTTTGCAGGATTGTTTTTCCTTGACTATCCGGTAATTTTTCTATATCAATTTTATTATTTTTAACTGCATCTTTTATTTTAACAGTCTTAGAAAGACTATTACTAACGTTCTTAATTACTGTTTCTAAACCTGTTACGCCAAATGTAATTATGGTGTCTAAAATAATAGTCTCAAATAAATCCTTGGGTACAATGGGTTTTTGTAATAAAGCAGAATTCACTATCAATTCTTTTACTATATCTTTACCGGCAATAGATATCCAGTTTTTAAGATATTTTTGGATATCGGCTGACAGATGAAATATGTCAGCAAATCTTTCGGCAATTCCCTCTCCTAAATCGGAGAATGAACCCTGCATAAATCCTTCTACAGCATAATACAAAAATTGTTCAAAAGTTAATCCGTCTTCACTTGTTGCGTCATTTAATCCGTTTAAAGAAGAATTTGCAATTGCACCTATAGCACCTTTTACTAGCGCTTTTAAAATAACTTTTTCTGCCACTGCTGTTCCGGCCATTGCTCCGCTGGTGAATAAAATCGCTAAAGACGTTGCGGTTGTATTAATCACCTTGGTATATTTTGCAACAGTTTTTTCATAGTTTGTAACTGCTTGACCACTAACTTTTGAATTTCCGACAGAGGACCCCGATGCACTTAATATAATTTCCAGTGGAAGATTTTCTACTTTTTGTTTAAACGTATCAAAACACCAATATATATAAGAAATATTCCCGGAAGAAAAAATAAAATTATCAGCCGTCAAATTATGAAGTTTCATATATTCTACACAGATCTGATGTAACTCATCATCAAAGTTATCACAATGTAATTTTTCAAGTATATCCTCTTGCGATAGCTCATCAAATTTAAGAGATATTCTACAAATCAGTTCATTACGAAATTTATCGTCTAATGAGAAGTTAATATCATCTTTTAAGGTTCTAATAATTTCTTCTTCTGTTATTACACCCAATTGTTTTGCCATTATTATAATGGAAAAATCATCCAGCTTTATTTCAGGTATAATACCATATGTTGATACAAAGTTTACGCTTTCTTCATAAGTAAAATTTGAATATTCTTTCATTAAGTCATTTGTAACTTCAAGTTTGAGAATATTTTCCTGACTAAAATCCATTCCTGTAATTGATTTAAAGAGAGCCAGAAACTTTGTCATATTTCCGTTTTCATATAAATCTCTAAGATCAGAAGCTCGGTTACCCCAACTTGTAATCATGTCAACCGCATCATTGTAGCTTGTTCCTATCGGAACTATATTGCTAAGGAAAGAACTAAATTTATCTATTACACCCATTCCTTTGTATGTCAATTCAAGATATCTAAGCATTGTTTCTACTTGGGTTCCAATATAGGAGCCAATATTATCTATTACTTTATTTTGATCCTCTTGAGACTCTGATTTTAAATCTTTGTACTCACTTATTGATTTTGCCATATTACCTAATGAATCAGCCAGTATTGACTCAGGTTCTATACCATATTTTGAATATAGGTCAGTATCTTCGTTTAAGTCGTCATCAGTATTTATATATGAAGCGAGAACAACCTTCTTAAAAATTCTGCTGATTTCATCATAATTCCCATTCTCAAGTGCTATTTGAAATCTTTTGAGAACATTCTCCGGTGTATCACTAAATATTTTTGCGAACCAAGATTTATTTTTATAATTT
>CAVEOW010000143.1:2632-4830 GCA_963617295.1 bacterium
TTATATTTTACAAAAGATTCAATCAAGTTTACCATTTGTGGGCTAAGGTCTTTTATGTTACTTAATAGGATTTTTCCGTTTGCATCACAAACATTCTCTAATTTATATAATTCCTTATCATCGACTACATATATTTCGGTTGAAGTATAACTTATCAGACAACCGTTCTTACTATATTGGAAGTTTGAATATATTGCAGTTGCATCTGTTACAAAGTTTTGGTATTCTCCTCCTTCTATTTTTCCATTTTCATCAAATGTAACTTCTCTGCCTTCTATCCCAAAACTTTCACCTTTTTCATTAAAGATATAGCCTTTAACATCTTTATATTTAACTATATTACCTTGACTGTCATAAACAATAACACAGCTGTATGTTTCATTTTCTTTACCATATTTATTTAATCCGTCATAATATTTTTTTTCGATTTTATTTTGACCTGTTTCTGTAGTAGAAGATGTAATTTTTTGAACAAGTACACCATCTTCTGTTTTAATTGTTGTTTCATTTCCGTCTTTTTTAACTGAAAATAAAACGGTTTCTTCACTATCTTCGTATGTGATTTTTGATAAATTACCGTCTGAATCATATTCGGCAATGTAGATTTTATCTCCGTCGTTTATTTCCGTCTTTGAATTTGCAGAACCTGTTAACGGGAATTTATCAATGTACTTATTGTGTTCATTTGAATATGCTTCTTCTTCCGGTATTAATTGTTCTATCAGATTATTTGCAGAGTTTTCTTCTGAATCAGAAACACTTGTATCGGTTGTAGCTCCTTCAGCCAATTTTCCAAGATTTTTAATATTTTCACAATCAATTAATCTTAATTCTATATCTTTCCCTTCTAATGTAAGAAATACTTCATACATATAAGCAAAATCAGTATCTGCAAATGTTATTGATGAATAATTCGAAGATATACTCATAAATTGAGTCGCCGTTAAATCAACTTCCTTTAATATAATATTATTGTTATTACTATCATAAATTTCAAATTTATTAGTAATAGTTGAGTTACTAATTTCAATGTTGCAGAAATTTGCTTCGCTAAGTGATAAATTTGCTATTGTACTCTTATCATTGATACTAATTGAGCCTGAAAAATTAGAAAACTCCATAGAATCAACTTGAGAGTTTATAATATTAAAAGATGATTGTGACTGCATGTAGGAATTCAATGAGTAAATATCATTTAATTTGCAATTTTCAATATTAAACGTTGTAATATTACTATTTTCATCAACTACTAATTTCCCGTTTTCAAAACCCTTCATTGTTATTGTATTAGTCGCAGAATCATATAATACCATTGCATTGTCACCATAACCACAGTACGGTTCAGGTTGTATAGTTGACCCATCAGGAAGTCTATATATGCCATTTTCATCCGGTAAAATTTTAACAGTGCTGTCTGACATATTTATTGTTGCATCACATTTACCTGCAATGGACATTTCTGAATTTTCAAAACCACTGATATCTACGGAATTTGTTGTTGTATTATATATAACTTGTTCTGAACTATTGTTATTTCCTTTTATATATATTTTCTCCGGTATGATATATTCGTCTGCTTCGTTTGGAATTATTATGCTTATATTCTCGACAGTGTTATCCTCAATATTATACAGATACCCGTTTTCTTCAGTAGGTACTGTATCAACATCTGTTCCATAGCTTAGTGCTGAGGCATAATTATTATCAGATATCATTGATAATTGAACTTTATCATTCAACAAATTATGAACTAATTTTATGCTGCTTTCATCTATGGATTCCAGTGTGGTTCCATCTGCAAGTTTAAAACCATTGTTTTCATCCAATCTGACATCAATAAAATTTTCTTTTTTTAATTGAATATTTACTATAGCGGGACTTAATGAATCGACTATTACATTCTTGGGCAAAGGAAATAATCCGTTTTCATCCCGTTCTATTGTTTCTTTCTTTATGTTGTTAACTGTAGTATGGTACAAATCTGATACGGAATACATAGCTTTAATTTCGTCAAAAGTCATAAAATCAGATGTAATTCCTAATGATTTTTTTATTTTTTGTATTTCTTCTTCAGCCTTCACATCATTAGTTTCAAGACTTGCTTTAGCAAGTTCTATTAATTCATCGGTAAAATAGTTTATATTTTGAGAAGAGGGATTATTAACTATATATCGATAAGTTTTAGTTAACATCTGTTT
>CAVEOW010000144.1:0-4827 GCA_963617295.1 bacterium
CATGTTTTTTTTTGCGATTTATATTAATATTTATAACATAACTTTACATTTCCGATTTTTGTTAAATAATAATTTATGTAGATTTTTTTCTACGATAGACTGGGGATTTAAAATTTATTTACATTTTGAAATATTATAGCAAATTATTTTTTTAGAATTTTTCAACTAATCGTTATTGGTATTCATGTAGATATTTTATAAAGTCGCATAACAGAGAATGGAGAACAAAATGAAAAAACTATTAAGTACGGCAGTTGCTTTAGGCGTTATGGCATCAATAACTCCAATCGCATTTGCAGATGTGGCGGTAAACGCATTACCAACTTTGGATAGCGTAAAAAACGGTTCCGTTACAACTACAGGAAACAACATGAACGTTAAAATCGAAGCCGGTCAAGGCGGTGTTGGTACGTTCAATTGGAAAAATTTTAATGTAGGCAAAGATGCAAAAGTAAATTACGAATTTTCGGCTCACAACCAAACTGCATTAAACAAGGTCAGTGCTTCCGGTGGAATTTCTCAAATTTACGGTAAAATCACCGCATCAGGTTGTCAAAATTGCGGTTATGAAGGCACAGGTAAAGTTATTTTACTTAACCCGAACGGTGTTTTATTCGGCGACGGTGCTAACGTAAACTTAAATTCATTCACGGTATCAAATATGAACGGTACTTTTGATGAAACTGCAAACAAATTAACTTTAACAAAAAATTCTAATACATCAGACTTTGGTATCGTAGTTCAAAAAGGTGCTACAATCCATGGTGATAAAGCGGTTAACTTCGCAGCAAATAATGTTGCATTGTACAACGGTTCAAAAATTTCAACAAATGTTGCTCCTAACTACGGAACCGATTCTTTTGGTAAGGTTAAAATAGTTACCTCTGACGGTGTAAATTTTAACTATTATCAAAACGGTGCAGTAAAAGGTATTGACGGACTAAAAACATCAGCTGATAAAATGATGATTAACATGAACGGCGAAATCATTTCAGGTAACATCGACGTAAGAAATACTTCAACTAACGTTGCAAGTGAAATCAACTTAAACGGTGCTACATTAAAAGCAACTAAAGCCGTAACGGGTAACGACGGTAATATTTGGTTGACTGCACACAATAACGTAATTATCGATAATTCAAAATTAGAAACCGTTGACTATTCTGCAAATGCAGCAGCAAGAGAAGGCGGAAACATCAGAGTATTAGCAGGTAAAAAAGTTTCTGTAGGAAACAGTGACCTTGACGCAGTTGGTAACATTGATTTAATTTCTCAAGGATATGATGTTGTTGCTGCTAACACAACAATTGACACTGCAAAAGATGTAAATCTTACAGCAGCTAATATTGCTTCTATCCAAGGTAAATCAAATGTTAATGCTAAAAATGTAACAGTTAACGGCGGAAAAAGAGCTCAAGTTACAAACTCAACAGTTACTGCTAAAGAAGATATCAACTTAATTTCAAAAGGTGATATGGTTTGGACAAACAATGCTAACTTAAAAGCTGGAAGAGATATTAATGCAGAAGCTACAAACGGTTATTTATATTTAACAGACTCTATAATGAACGCAGACAGAAATGTTAACTTAAAATCAAAAGATACTGTTTCTTCAGCTAACTTAAAAGGTACAACTTTCACAGCAGGAAAAGATGTTAATGTTGAATCAACAGGCAACAGCGTTATCTTAACATCAACTTCTCAATTCCAACCGAAAGGTACTTTGAACTTAACAGCTGCAAAGAATGTTGAAATTAATTCAGCACCTTCTTTAACAACTGAAAATACAAACATTAAAGCAGGTGAAAACGTATTCTTAACTTCGTCGGAAGGCTCTGTAACAGTAAAAGATACAACAAAATTTGTTGAAGCAAAGAAAATCTATATCACAGGTAAAACAGATGTTGTAACATCAGGTCAAGTTGATTTGAATAACATTCAAACAAACATCAAAGCAGGCAATAACGTTAATGCTGACTTATTAAACGTAGGTAACAGACAAAACGGTTTAATTGCAGAAGCAGGCAATGATATGACAATTACAACTCCGGGTACATTATCAGTATCAAGCTTAATTTCAGGTAAAGATATGACAATCAATGCAAATAAAGTAATTGCAGGTCTTCCTTACACTGACAAAACTAAATTACCTGATGACTTAGTAAGTGAACGTTCTTATATTGAAGTTGGCGGAGAATTTACTTCAAACGTTAAAACAGATAACTACGATATCACTGCATCAGGCGAATTAACTAACGACGGTAAATACAACCAAAAACACCACATTCAATATACAGAAGATGAAAAAATCTTATTAGTAAACAAAAGACCTGTAGATAACAAAGTTACAGATCCTACATTACCTGGTATTAATGGTGGTGATGACGTAGATGTTGTAAACCCGGGATCAAACCCCGGAACAACAGAACCGACTAATCCTTCAAACCCCGGACAAGGCGGCGGTGATAACCCAGGACAAGGTGGAGATAACCCCGGTCAAGGCGGTGGTGACAACCCGGGACAAGGTGGCGGTGATAACCCCGGTCAAGGCGGAGATAATGAACCATGTCCTGATGTACCAAACGGCGACAAAGTTGAAGATGAAGATACTCCGGAATTATTATCTTTAAACAATGTTCTTAACAGTGCATTAATTAACAGAAACAATAAATAGTATAACAACTATAGGAAAAATGAGCTTATATAATATAAGCTCATTTTTTTATTACGAAATATTACAAAAGACAATTTAATTTATCAATTTTTCAGACAATATAATTTTTATATAGTATATATAGAATATAATTTAAGAGAGTATTCAAAGTAACTTTAAAATATTAGTTGAAAAAGAATAAAATGTAACAATTACGGAAAAAATGTAACAAAAGTATAAGTTTTAGCAATTTTTATTTTTAGCGAACTTAAAACGAGTATAAAGTAACGATATTAGCATGATAAATAAAAGGAAGAAGAACATGAAAAAACTATTAAGCACAGCAGTAGCTTTCGGCGTAATGGCAGCAATGACTCCGGCAGCATTTGCAGGTGTTGCGGCAGGTGCATTACCTACTTTAGACAATGCAACTAACGGTTCCGTTAACGTTGACGGTAAAAACATGAACGTTAAAATAGAAGCAGGTCAAGGCGGTGTTGGAAGATTTAACTGGAAAGATTATAATATCGGTAAAGATGCAAAAGTAAATTACGAATTTTCGGCTCACAACCAAACTGCATTAAACAAAGTCAGTGCTTCAGGCGGAATTTCTCAAATTTACGGTAAAATTACCGCATCAGGTTGCCAAAACTGCGGTTATGAAGGCACAGGTAAAGTTATCTTAATCAATCCGAACGGTGTTTTATTCGGCGACGGTGCTAACGTGAATTTAAATTCATTCACTGTATCAAATATGAACGGTACATTTGATGAAGCTACAAACAAATTAACTTTAACAAAAAATTCTAATACATCAGATTTTGGTATCAAAGTTGAAAAAGGTGCTACAATCCATGGTGATAAAGCAGTTAACTTTGCAGCAAACAACGTTGCCATATACAATGGCTCTAAAATTTCAACAAATGTTGCTCCTAACTACGGAACTGATTCCTTCGGTAAAGTTAAAATTGTTACATCTGACGGTGTAAACTTCAACTATTACCAAAATGGTGCAGTAAAAGAAATGAACGGTTTTGTTAATTCGGCAGACAAAATGATGATTAACTTAAACGGTGATATTCAATCAGGTAACATCGACGTAAGAAATTACTCAAGCAATGACGCAAGTGAAATAAACTTAAACGGTGCTACATTAAAAGCAACAAAAGCAGTTTCCGGTAATGATGGTAATATCTGGTTAACAGCTACAAACAAAGTTATTATTGACGGTTCTAAATTAGAAACAGTTAACTACTCAGCAGATGCAGCAGCTAGAAATGGCGGAAACATCAGAGTATTAGCAGGCAAAAAAGTTTCAGTTGCAAAATCTGATTTCGATGCTGTAGGAAATGTAGATTTCATTTCAAAAGGATATGATGTAGCAGTTGACAGTACAACAATTGATACTGCAAAAGATGTAACAGTAGATGCAGCAAACATCGGTTCTATCCAAAACGGTTCAGTTGTTAATGCTAACAATGTAACTGTTAAAGGTGGCGAAAGAGCTCAAATTGTTAACTCAAAAGTTAATGCAAAAAATAACATAGATGTTACAGGCAAAGCAGTTTGGTTCAACAAAGCAGACTTAACTGCCGGTAACGAAATCAATGCAACAGCTACAGATTCATACTTATTAGTTTCAGGCTCAACAATGAAAGCTGATAAAATCACTCTTAAAGCTAAAACAGATGTGAAAGGTGATATCGATGTTACAAACAGCAAAACATATATCAACGCAGGAAATGATGTAGATGTTACTTTAGCTAACGTTGGCAACAGACAAAAAGGCTTAGTTGCTCAAGGCGGACATGATGTAACAATCACTACGGACGGTACATTATCAGTATCAAGCTTAATTTCAGGCAACGATATGACAATCAATGCAGACAAAGTTATCGCAGGTTTAGATTATACAAAAGTTAAGCACTTAAACAATGAAACAGGTGTTGATCGTTCATACATCGAAGTTGGCGGTAAAAACTTCAACTCTAATACTAAACACGATAAATACGATGTAACTGCATCAGGTGAACCTACTGCTGACGGTAAATTTAACAAAAAACACCACATCCAATACGGTGAAAATGGCGAAGAAAAAATCTTATTAGTTCACAAAAGACCGTTTGTAAACCCTGATCCGGAACCGACTCCTGAACCGAATGTAAATCCTAATG
>CAVEOW010000145.1:0-4812 GCA_963617295.1 bacterium
ACTATCTCCTCAATTATTGTATTATTTAATTTAATAGTAATAAATATTCATTAAAAGGTCAACGTTATAATGAAAATTTGTGTTATGATTTAAAAAAAATAATATAAGGAGAGGGTAAAATGATAAAAGTCGGAGTCGTCGGTGCATTAGGGAAAATGGGAAAAGAAGTTGTAAAAGCTGTATTAAATGCGGATGATATTACTTTAGTTTCCGCTGTTGATATTGTAGGAGAAGGAACTGATATCGGACTGATTGCCGCAGGAAAAGAATGCGGTGTAAAAATCGAAAAAGATATAGAAAAATCCATTGAAACAAATTCTCCGGATGTTGTTATTGATTTTACTCAACCTTCCACAATATTTGAACACGTTTGCTTATATATTAATAAAAGGGTCAAATCAATTATCGGTACAACAGGATTAAAAGAAGTACAAATTGACGAACTAAAAAGAATGTCAAAAGAAAATAACACAGGTTGTCTTATTGCTCCAAACTTTTCAACAGGTGCTGTTTTATTAATGATGTTTGCAAAACAAGCTGCTAAATACTTTGATAATGCTGAAATTATAGAACTGCATCATAACCGAAAAAAAGACGCTCCATCAGGGACAGCAATAAAGACAGCTCAAATGATGGCAGAAGCAAACAGTAATTTTACATTAGGAAATTGCCCTGAAACAGAACTTTTGCAAGGTGCAAGAGGTGCAAATGCAGACGCAAATATTCATATTCACTCGGTAAGACTTCCGGGGTATATTGCTTCACAAGAAGTTATTTTCGGCTCATCAGGACAGTTATTCAAAATAAAACACGATACAACGGATAGAGCTTGTTATATGGCAGGAGTTCTTTTAGCAACACGCCACGTTGCAGAACACAATGACTTTGTATATGGATTAGATAATATAATGTAGGGTTACGAGAAAATAAAAATGATTTAATAATTACACATAAACTAAATTAACTTAGTTTATGTGTAATTATTTTTAAGCTGAAAAGAGTACCTAAATATCTAACATTTGCGGATATACCCCCTATTCGATAGATTAACACCAATAAAAATTATTTTTTTTGAGAATAATTTTCTAACAATGAAGAAAAAATTGTAAGCAGTAAAGCTCCTAATAATCCGCTCCAAAAGCCGTTTATATACAACCCCGGAGATAAATACCCCACAAGTAAGAATAAAAGACCGTTAACCACAAACCCAAACAATCCAAGAGTTAATATATTAATTGGCAATGAAATAAATTCGGCAAGCGGGCGAACAAATATATTAACTAATGCCATAACTACAACGGCAAGTAATGCAGCAAGAAAATTAGCAACTGTTATTCCGGGGACAATAAACGCAATTAGCATAATTATAAGAGCATAAATAATCCATTTTAATATTAAGTTCATAATAATCTCCTTTTATAATTAATTATAAATAATCGGTGAAACAAAAACCTCATACTTTTTGCTAAGTAATTATGCTACTAAATAGCCGATTTGGAATGATATTGTAAATTTATTATTAAGAAATATTAACAATTTTCTTTCATAAGTCAATTCTTGTTCGGAATATTTTTTTATATAAATGTGGTTAGTTAGTAATTTTATGGTGGAGGTTAGTTTATATGGCTATTCAGTATGATCTTTCAACAGTGGCAGTTGGAAATTCTATTTATAATCCGTCTTCAACAGGAGTGGTTTTATCAACAAAAAGTTTAAAAAGCGTAAATGATTACAGTCAAACAAAACAAGGTATCAGCACTGCAAATGCAGCTATGGAATCTGCGTTTGAAAGTGATGTTGATTCATTAGTCGGATACATTCTTGACCATAGAGAAGATGATGCAATGGAAAAATATGAAGAAATGATGGAATATTGGACAAACAGCGAAAATTCTATTTTGTATTCAAATTTAAACGAAAAAGAAATGAAAGAATTAATAAGAGCTAAAGTTGAAGAACAAAGTGAAAATGGTGAGTCTTTAGAAGAATTAATCAGAGAAAATACAATGTCAGGCGGTTCATGGCTAAGAAAACTCCATTTAAAAATCTTCGAAAAAGATTCAGTTTCAAAAGAAGATCTGTTAGAGGAAATGTGTGGTATTAATACTCATGCAAATAGCATCTTTAGCTCTATTGGAAATTTCTTTAGTTCATAATATACTTTGAAACATTATAACAGACAAAGAAAGCAGATTAACTATCTGCTTTCTTTTAGTTTATTAACATCTTCTTTAAGATCTTGAATTTCATATTTCATTCTGTTTAATTGACAAGTAACAGGATCAGGAATTCGATTGTGCATTAATTGACCTTGAATTAATAGTTTTTGTTTTACAATTCGTCCGGGGATACCTACTACAGTTGAATTTTCAGGCACTGAATCAACAACAACAGAGCCGGCTCCTATTCTTGAATTTGAACCGATTTCAATATTTCCCAAGACTTTGGCACCCGATCCTACTACAATATTATCACCTAATGTGGGGTGGCGTTTACCGTGTTCATTTCCTGTTCCGCCAAGCGTTACTCCTTGGTATAGGAGTACGTCATCACCTATAATTGCAGTTGCCCCGATTACAACCCCCATACCGTGGTCAATAAAAAATCGTCTGCCGATTCTTGCCTCAGGGTGAATTTCTATTCCCGTCATAAACCTTGAAAAATTTGATATCATTCTAGGAATTAACGGAATTTTCCAATAATTCAATTTATGAGCTATCCTGTGCATAATAAGTGCGTGCAACCCCGGATAACAAAGAATTACTTCCAATATGTTATCAGCCGCAGGGTCTTTATCATATATTGTTTGAATATCCTCTTTAATTTGAGAGAATACCTTTTTTAATAAACGCATTTACACACCTTTTATGTATTTTCTTTTTCCGTATTGTACAGTAATCGGCAGCATAGATTTTTCAATTAAGAATGCAGGATTTTGTTGTTTTTCTCCGTTAATTTTCAATGCACCCGATTGTGCCAATCTTTTTATGTCGCCTCTGCTTAATGATTTATCAAAATTAGAAATAAAATCAATAAGCGTTATATCTTCATTTAGGCTAACTTCAGGAATATCATCAGGTATTTCTTTATTTTGAACAACTTTAATAAAGTTTTCTTGAGCCTCTTTTGCAGCTTCAGAACCTGCATACATTTCTGTTATTGTATATGCCAATTTCATTTTTATATCACGAGGATTTACTGTTTTTAAATTTTCTTCTATTACTTTCAATTCTTCATTTGAAATTTCAGTTAATAGTGCAAAGTACTTAACTATTAAATTATCGGAAATTGACATTAATTTACCGTACATATCTTTAGGAGAATCCGTTAAACTGATACAGTGTTCAGGGAATGATTTAGACATTTTAACAACACCATCCGTACCTTCAAGTAAAGGTAACAGCATAACCATTTGCGGATCTTCTTTTCCGTATGCACTTTGAATTTCACGACCTAATAAATTGTTAAATCTTTGGTCTGTACCGCCAAGCTCAATATCCGCATCAATAACAACAGAGTCATAAGCCTGCATTAGAGGATAGAAAAACTCATGAAGTGAAATCGGTCTGTTTTCAGCGTATCTTTTTGCGAAATCATCTCTTGTCATAATTTGAGCTACAGTTACTTTTGCAGCCAACTTAATCATTTCAACAAAATTTAATTTATATAACCAATCAGCATTATTTCTGACTTCTGCTTTTGTAACATCAATTACTTTAGAAATTTGGTCGAAATATGTTTTTGCATTAGCTTCAACTTGCTCAACCGTCAAACTCGGACGAGTGTCGGATTTACCTGACGGATCGCCTATCATGCCTGTTCCGCCGCCGACAATAAGAATAATTTTATGACCTAAATCCTGAAACTGTTTTATTTTTCTTAAAACAACAGTATGACCTAAGTGTAAGTCAGGGCGAGAAGGATCCATTCCCAATTTAATTCTTAACGGTTTATTTGATTCTTTTGATTTTTGGAGCTTTAAAGCTAATTCTTCAACGCCACCCGGCAGAACCTCAGCCCCTCTTGAAAGCAACATTGCCTGATTTAAAAATTCTTCTTTTATTTCAACTTTTTCCATAATTTCATCCTAATTAATACTGATATGTTTTATTATGACAAAAACATGATTTTTTAGCATAAAAAAAGCTCGGTCTATACCGAGCTGATTTGTTATAAATTTTTATTAAACCAATCTAACGTTAGTAGATGTACCTTTTTTAGACATTTCAACTTTGCCTTCTCTTGCTAACCAGCCTAAGCCTAATTCAGCGAAGTTTGATTTAAGGTCTAAATCTTTTTTCATTTTTGTTAATGTTGTTTCGCCGTTTTCATTTAAGTAATTCCAAATTTGTCCGGCTGTTTCTCCGATAGTTTCCATCATTTAGTTCTCCTTTTTACTAATGCTATTAACATTTCTGTCATGTAATGTATAATTTTAGTATAGTATAGAAATCATTTCATGTAAAGGATGTAAAATAATATGAACAGTGGAAAGGTTTGGAAATACGGGGACAATATCGACACTGATGTAATAATCCCTGCCAGATATTTAAACACATCATCAGAAAAAGAATTAGCTTCTCATTGTATGGAAGATATAGATTTAACATTTTCAAAAGAAGTTAAACCGACAGATATAATAGTTGCAGGTGAAAATTTTGGGTGCGGAAGTTCAAGAGAACACGCTCCGATTGCAATTAAAGCCTCCGGAATTTCATTAATAATAGCAAAGAGTTTTGCACGAATTTTTTATCGTAACTCTATAAATATCGGGTTATCAATTCTTGAACATCCGACATTATCAGATGAATG
>CAVEOW010000146.1:0-4788 GCA_963617295.1 bacterium
CAGAATCAAAGATTTAAAATCTGAGTTTACGAGTGAAATATTAGGATTTTAAAAGAATTTTCTTGTTTCAGGGTCGCAAGGGCTTTATTTGTTTTAACAGTCGGGCTTTTGTGGTTGTTTTAATAAATGAAGTTACAAAATTTCATATTGCTTGCAACCATAAATTATTAATTTAAAAGAAAAACTATGCTTTTTTATACACACCCATTGTTTCAAGAGCATTTAAAAAACTTTGAGCAGTTGCCTTTTGAACATCCGGCGGAACAACTCTTAAAAGTTCAACCGTTTTTGAAATAACAGGGTCTTTATCATACCAACGATTACAAACTTGAGGTCTTGCAAGCTCATAGAATTTATCAATAGCTTCTTTTGATACTTTTTTTTCAATTTCTGCTAAGAAAATTTCAGCCTGTGCGTGAAGTTCAGTCTGATAATTTTGAAGAAGATTTATTACTTCTAACAAAACAGGGTCATGATCGTACCATCTTTTATAATTTTGGCTCACTTGTTATTCCTTTATTTTGGTTAACAATAGCATTATCCTCATAATTAAATCTGACGATATCTGCTCCTATTAATTTAAACTTATTTTCTAAAAGTTCGTAACCTCTATCTATATGATATATATTTTCGATTGTGCTGACTCCGTCTGCAATAAGTGCTGCTACAACAAGAGAAGCACCTGCACGAAGGTCGCTGGCTTTTAGATTAGCACCTGTTAATGACTTAACGCCTTTAACCAATGCGTGATTTCTTTCTTGATGAATATCGGCTCCCATTTTTCTTAATTCGGGAACTTGCATAAATCTGTTTTCATACAAACTTTCGGTTATAATGCTGACTCCGTCCGCAATTGTTGCAAGAGCCATAGCCATTGATTGTAAATCTGTCGGGAACCCAGGATATGGTTGCGTAATAATATTAATTGCCTCAAGTCTTCTTTTGCAAGAAACCTCAATTGAAGTCGGGTCAACTAATTTTATATCAGCTCCCATTTTAGACAATTTTGAAGTGTAAAAAGTCAGGTGGTTAGGAAATATATTTCTGATAATACCTTTCCCTTTGGTTGCAATAAATGCAGCCATATATGTGCCGGCTTCAATTCTGTCAGGGATTGTTGTGTATTCTATCGGATGTAAATCATCTTGTTTTACACCGTTGATAATAATTTCTGATGTACCTGCACCAATTACATCTGCACCCATTGAATTTAAGAAGTTAGCCAAGTCAACAATTTCAGGTTCTTGTGCTGCATTTTGTATTCGTGTTGAGCCTTCAGCTAAAACAGAAGCCAACATAATATTTTCAGTAGCACCCACAGACGGAATATCTAAATAGATATCTGTACCTGTTAACTTTTTAGCTTTTGCGTGAACATATCCGTTTTCAATTTTAATTGTAGTACCCAGTGCTTCAAGCCCTTTGATATGGAAATCGACTTTTCTTTCGCCGATAGCACATCCACCGGGGAGTGCAACAATTGCTTCTTTACATCTTCCGACTAATGCACCCAATACAATAAATGAAGCACGCATTCTGCTTACTAATTCATAACTTGCACGAATATTTGTAATATCGGTTGCATCAATTCTTATGGATTTTTCTTGTTTATCATAAAAAGTTTTTACACCCAATTGTTCAATAACATTAAGCATTATGACAACATCACTTAATTCGGGAACATTATATATTTTGCTTTCACCTTTTGTAAGTAACGCAGCTGCCATAAGTTTTAAAACAGCATTTTTTGCACCGCTGATTTGAACTTCCCCTTTTAATTGCTTCCCGCCGCATATTTTAATTTTTTCGGTCAATGTTCCTCCGTTGTATCCCTTGGACATAAATAATATATTTTAATCTACTATATTATAATAATATAATTTATATGTTTCGTGGTAAATAGATTAACTATTGTAAACACGACATATTATATCATTCAAATAAACTATATTCTAACTGAATTTTTGCATATACAATAAGAGAGGGGAAATATTATGAAAACAAACGAAGAATTATTGAATATTGCAAAAGAAGCTGCAAAAACATCTTACAGCCCGTATTCAAAGTTTCCTGTCGGAGCTTGTGCTTTATATGAAAGCGGAAATTTATATAAAGGCTGCAATGTTGAAAATTCCAGTTACGGTTTAGCTTTATGTGCTGAACGAAACGCAATGTCAAATGCAATTGTTTCAGGTGAGCAATCAAAACTTTTGAAAATAGCAATATATTCACCGAAACAGAAAAAATGTTTTCCCTGTGGAGCTTGCAGACAATGGCTTCAAGAATTTGAAAAAGGACAAAACATACAAGTCATATTGGAAGATGAAGATGGCGGAATTATTACATATACTTCAAACGAGTTGTTGCCTTATTCTTTCGATATGAATATGTTACAGTAACAGACAATAGTAGAAAAAGAGGTAGATTAATGGCAGATTACACCATTAATTATGATGAAATAGCAGAATGGCTTAAACTATATAAAGCAGCCGATAACGAAAAAGACAGATATCATCTTCAAAATGTCATAGCACTTGCGGCTATGCCGTTGGTAAAAAAAATATCAAGAGGTTTGGCAAGAAGAAATACCGACCCTGTTGAAGATATTATTCAAGTAGGGTGTGTAGGATTGGTAAAAGCAATTCAATTATACAATCCTAAAGTAAGCGAAAATTTTAAAACTTATGCCACATACTTAATTACAGGAGAAATAAGACATTATTTAAGAGATAAAGTGTCTATGATTAAAGCTCCTCGTGAAATATATGAACTTGCATATCGTGTTAATAAATTAATGCAAAAATTAAAAGACGAGCAAGGCAATGAACCCTCTGAAACTGTTTTGGCAGAAGAACTTGGTACTTCCGTCGGAAAAATAAAAGAGGTTATTGACGTTGAAAGACGTAAGCAAACAATTTCTCTTGACCAAGTAGTTACAACGGGTAATGATGAATCATTATCACTTTTTGATAAAATTGCGGATGACAACCATTACAATCTTGAATCTTTCCAAGAAGATAAAATATTAATAAAAGACGCTATTAAAAAATTGGATGTAAAATTGCAAGAAGTTGTTGTAATGAACTACTTTGATGATTTGAGCCAAACTCAAATAGCCGCAAAATTGGGAATTTCTCAAATGCAGGTTTCAAGACGTCTAAAAAAAGCGTTAACAATGCTTTATAATATTTTATCGGATAAAGAACAAACAAATTAAAACGGTGGTTAAAATGAACGAATTATTACTTGTAATATACTTATTTGTACTTATAACAGGTGCTTGTATCGGCAGCTTCTTAAATGTAGTTGCACTAAGAGCGTTATCAAAAGAATCAATTGTATTCCCTGCTTCAAAATGCCCTGTTTGTAATGAACCTATAAAATGGTATGATAATATTCCCGTTTTATCTTATTTGTTTACATTCAGAGGAAAATGCAGAAATTGCGGATGTAAAGTAAGTCTTCAATATCCTATTGTAGAAGCAATTACCGCACTATTATTCTTAGCGGTTGTTTTATTCTTCGGAATAGGCTTACAATCATTGATGTTATTAATTTTATTATGTATTTCAATTGTAATAATGATTACCGATTTTAAAGAAGAATATGTTTATGATTCTCATTTGTGGATATTTATTGCAGCTTCAATAATATATGCATTCTTATTTAGAGGCGGAGTTAACAATTTATTTAATATTTGTTTGAGTATTATATTTGCAGTTATTGCAATGGAATTAATAGCCAGACTTTCATATTATCTTGTAAGGAAAGATAGTGCAAAAGAAGAAAATACTTCGGAAACTAATGAAGAAAACAAAACAGAAGTTGAAACATCACAAAATGAAATTTCAGGCGAAAATCCTGTTGAAGAAAAATATGATGAAAATATTGATATAAATGAATATGTTCAAAAATATAAAAGAGCTTTTGGTGAAGGCGATACATATTTAGCAGCAGGCGTTGGTGCTTTACTTGGAATTAAAGGTTTTATTGTTGCTGTTTCATTGGCAATTATTATTCAAGCGGTTTGCCTGCTTCCTCAATTTATTAGAAATCTATACAAACAAGGCGAAAAAAGATTACTTTTTTCAATAAGTGCATTTGTTGTACTTGCTATTCTTTATTGGGTATTCTCAAATGTATTTAACTTACATTTATGGATTGCATTTGCAATTATAATTCCTTTAATATATTTTGCTTTTGATATTATTTCAGGCTTAAAGAAAACAGTAAATGAACAAGGCTTTGTTGCAATTCCGTTTGGACCTGCAATATTGATTTCCGCTTTTATTATGTTATTTTTCTCGCCAATAATAACTTTGCTTATTAAAAAATATATTTTATTTATGATGTAAAAATTATGGAAATTAAAAATTTTAAGTTAAATACACAGTCTAAATTTATGCTCTCGGGGCTTGTATTATGCTTTGCCCTGATGAGCAGTATAGCTTTTTATTCGGTTAATAATATTCAAAATAAACTGGATAAAACATATTTTGAATTCGCACAAGTTATGACAAAAACGTATGCGGGCGAGTATCGTGAAATTCTTGAAAAAGAATATAAACTTAATGATTTGAAAAATACATTAAAATCATATTCTTCTCAGATTTTACAAGAAAATACCGATATTTCTTTTATTGAATTTCGTGATAAAGATAATAAAACTTTGTATTCAAGCAGGATTAATTCATTACCTGATAGCGGTATTACACTTCTTTCGATAAATGCTCCCGTTTTAAATAAAGAGGATAACTCTATTATCGGCTCGGTAACAGTAGGTATGAC
>CAVEOW010000147.1:0-4753 GCA_963617295.1 bacterium
TTTATTTATATCTGTGCCTTTACTTGGCAAGTCTTTAGTTTGAAATTCGTTAATTATATCAACAATTTCATCATTACCATCCGAAAGTGCCAGCTCTGACGCTGTAATTTTCATGAAAGTTTTATTTAAGTCTGCTCCGGCATATAAAAGTTTTTTAAATGCGTGCGGATTATTTTTTATAACGGTAAAATAAAGAAGGGGAACCGTACTTATTGAATTTGGGTCGGCTTTATATTCAATAAGGCTGTCAACGATTTCATTATTCCCGTTTTCAATTGCAAAAAACAGCGGTTTTATTCTTTTTCTTGTACCGTTTGGATTAGCCCCATTCTTCAACAGAAAATCAACTGTTTCGCTATTATTATTCATTGCGGCATAACAAATAAGGCACGCCGGAGTATTAACATCAACATCGTATTTTAAATATTCTTGAGCTTGTTTCAAATCCCCTTTGTTAATGGCATTTTCAAACTTTTTTTGATAATTAATTTCTTTAGAATAAGCTGTTTGAGCTAATAAAATAATTGAAAATAATAGTAAAAGCAGTTTTTTCATACAATCCTCATATATATACTAAAAAAACACTCCCTCGGGAGTGTTTAAAATACCTTGAGCCGGACTTGAACCGGCACTGGGGGTGAGCCCAATTGGATTTTAAGTCCAACGCGTCTACCACTTTCGCCACCAAGGCTTGTACAATTTGTAATATATTATAAAAAAAAAATATTGTAAAGTAAAATTTTTAAAAAAAATAAAACTAATTATTATAAATAAGTTGTTCAAAAGGGGGGAGATATGGTAGAATTACTACTATAAGTAATAATACAAATTAAATTTTATAAAGAATTAAAATATTTTATATAAATATGCAACTTGTTTGCATAAAGAAAGAACGAGGTATAGGAAAATTAATAATTTGGATATAAACACAATTATTATACTTGTTGCTTTATTCACTGTTTGTCTTATATTTTGGATTGATTCAAAAAAGAAAGAGAAAGAAAGAGCTGCTTTAATGGGCAGTCTGGAAGAAAAAAACATTTTGTATAAAAAAGAAGCTCTTATTTCTGCAAAAGAAGCGGTTCAAGCTGATATAGATAAATTTCAGGATGAAGTAAAAGAAAGAAGACAAGAATTATCAAGATTAGAGTCTAAACTAACAAAAAGAGAAGAAATTCTTGATGACAAAATTCAAGCAGTTGCCGATAAGGAAGCTGAACTTGCAAGAAAAAAAGATGAACTTCTTGATAAAGAAGATTATCTTGCAGAAGTTGTTCAAAAACAAACTCAGGAGTTGGAAAGAATTTCGGGTTTAAGTGTTGAGGATGCAAAAAAATTGTTGCTTGAGCAATTAAAGGTTGACTTGCAACAGGAAGCCAACACTTTAATCAGAGAAAATGAAAATAATATAAGAGAAGTTTCTAACGAAAAGGCAAAAGAAATTTTAACAACAGTAATGCAGCGTTGTGCAATTGACCAAGTTGTTGAATCTACGGTATCTTCTGTAAGTTTGCCGTCTGATGAAATGAAAGGTCGTATAATAGGACGTGAGGGCAGAAACATAAGAACTCTTGAAACGGCTACGGGAGTTGACCTTATTATTGATGATACTCCGGAAGCAGTTGTTATTTCTTGTTTTGACCCTGTTCGCAGAGAAATTGCAAAAATAGCTCTTGAAAAATTGGTTTCTGACGGCAGAATTCACCCTGTTCGTATTGAAGAAATGGTGGAAAAAGCAAAAACCGAAGTTGAACAAAAAATTAAGCAAGAGGGTGAAAATGCCGCAATGGAAATGGGCATTATGAACCTTAATAAAGAACTTATAAAGACACTCGGACGCTTATACTACAGAACGAGTTACGGGCAGAATGTTTTACTTCACTCTCTTGAAGTAGGACATATTGCAGGCATGATTGCAGCCGAAATCGGTGCGAATGTTAAGATTGCAAAAAGAGCAGGTTTGTTACACGACATAGGTAAGGCAGTTGACCAGACTCAAGAAGGTACTCATATTGAATTGGGTGTTGAATTGGCAAGAAGATATGGGGAAAAAGAAGAAATCGTTCACGCTATTGAAGCACATCACGATGATGTTACTGCAAATACCATTGAAGCGGTTCTTGTAAAATTGGCAGACGCAATTTCCGCAGGACGTCCGGGTTCAAGACGTGATACCTTGGAAATCTATATTAAGAGATTACAAAAACTTGAAGAAATTGCTTTGAGTTATGAAGGTATTAAACAATCATTTGCAGTTCAAGCAGGAAGAGAAGTTCGTGTAATTGTTCAACCTGATAAATTTGACGATATTGCAAGTGCAAGATTAGCAAGAGATATTGCTAAACGTATAGAAGAAGAGCTGGATTACCCCGGACAAATCAGAGTAACTGTTGTAAGAGAAGTCAGAACAACGGAAGTTGCAAAATAACTGCATTTAGTCGGGTAATACCGAATATAAAACATAAAAAACAATATAATCATGACAAATAAAATAAAAATAATGTTTTTAGGCGATATTGTCGGGAAATCCGGCAGGGTAGCCGTAAATAAGTACTTATCGGGTATGTCGGAAGATAAACCCGATTTTGTCATTGCAAATGCAGAAAATGCTTCGCATGGCTTCGGGCTTACTCAAAAAAATTATAATGAGCTTTTATCTTATGGAATTGACTGTTTTACGGCAGGCAATCATATTTGGGATAAACGTGAAATTTTTAGTTATATTGATGAAGCCGATAAATTAGTCCGCCCGATAAACTATCCCGAGGGAACAAAAGGAGTCGGGTATAGAATTTTTGAAACTCCAAAATGTAAAATCGGAGTCATAAATGTTTTAGGCAGAACATTTATGCCGATAATGGATCCCCCATGGAAACTTATCGACAATGCTATTGAAGAGATAAAAAAAGAAACTCCTATAATTATTATGGATATTCATGCCGAAGCTACTGCCGAAAAAATATGTATGGCAAAATATTACGCAAAAAAAGGTATGAGCGGTATATTTGGCACTCATACTCACGTTCAAACCGCAGATGAACAAATTTATGAAAATCACTGTGCATATATTTCTGATGCAGGTTTTTGCGGTGATGCAAACGGTGTTATCGGCATGGAATATGAATGTTCCGTAAATCGACTGATTACTTCAATTCCTGACAGGCTTGAAGTTGCAGAGTCAGGCGAAGGTCTGGTTAACGGTGTTATTATTACCGTTGATTGTTTAACAGGACAAGCTGACTCTATTAAAAGAATTATTGAAAAAATTTTAGTAAAGGAAAATATGATTATGAAAGGATGAGGCAGTGAAAGTCGATTTACATATCCACACGTCTTTTTCGGACGGCGTTTTTTCACCTGAAAAAATCGTTGACACCGCAAGAGATGCTGAGCTTGGTGCGATTGCAATTACCGACCACGATAATGTGCTATCGTATAAAATTGCTAAAGAATATGCTAATAATAAATCTCCTGAAATATTGCCGGGAGTTGAAATTAATACCATTTATAAAGGTTATGAAGTCCATATCCTCGGGTATTTTATGGACTTAAATAACAGTGATTTTCAAAAATTAATAAAATCTCAACAACAAGCAAGAATAAAGCAAACAAAAGAGATTATTGCCCTTTTGAATAAGCGTGCAGGGATAAAAATTACTTTTGACAGTATTATAAATCAGGTTGCACCGGGGGGAAGTATCGGTCGTCCTCATATTGCAAAAGCAATAACAAATGCAGGCGGTACATCAAGCGTAATAGAAGCATATAATAAATATATTAATGATGATTCTAATGTTTATGTACAAAGAAAAACCGTTACACCTTTTGAAGCGGTAGAAGTTATATATGAAGCAGGCGGAATACCTGTATTTGCACATCCATACGATGTAGATATAGCTGAACAACTGATAAAAGAAATGATAAATTTCGGTTTAAGAGGAATAGAAGCGTACCATAGAAAACACTCACCGGCTATTATTGAGTATTTCTCAACTTTGGCTGAAAAGTACGGATTAATAATAACAGGCGGTTCGGATTTTCACGCTCCAAATCCGAATACGGGTAATATAATTCTCGGGAAGAACTTTATTCCCGAATGGATATATGATGAGTTAATCAAAGAAAAAAGAAGAATGGATTTGGCAAGGTGAAAAGTCTTACATCTAATTTGTTTAACTTAATATTAATTTTCTTTGTTATAGTTGCAATTGTACTTATAATAGTTCCGTTTAGGCTTGTTAACCTTGAACAGGCACAAAGAATTGCAAACTGGATAAACGTCTATGAAAAAGCGGAATACTCATTCTCATTGGTCAATGAGTATGAGGGGGATATTATCCCAACTCCCGAGGAAACGGGACATGTTATTTCAGATGAATATATTATGGACAGATTGACCCCGTATTTTAATCTTGACGAGAACTATAAAACGGAAGGGAGAATTAAAAATTATTCATACAGATTAATGAACGGAAAAGCTCTAAACAAAAACAGCCAATTTTATTTTGATAAATTTATAAGAACAAAAGACGGGGTTCTGCTTTCTTTAAGACAAAACCTTAAAGATAATGCAGAGGATAATTTGCCTTTGTTCTTTATGTTTGTTGACATTAACGGGGTTGAAGAGCCAAATAGAGTAGGACAAGACATTTTTATTATAAATGTTTATAAAAATGAAATTAAACCATTGGGATACGGCAAAAAGCATGCTCAATTGAAATTGAACTGTTCTCCCCTTGGAAACGGCTTATAT
>CAVEOW010000148.1:0-4666 GCA_963617295.1 bacterium
GTATTTGTATATTCCTTTTTCTTTAAATATACGGTAGTTTTTGAACCCTCAGTTTTTCTTTTTGAAATTATTCCGCTTCTTGCAAGTAAAGTTTGTATTTCAATTGCTTTCCCCGCATTATCTGTTGTAACAATGTCAAAGTCCTCTGTTTGAGTTACTTCAACAGGTTTTGCAGTGTTTGAATTGTTACCGACCGCAACAAACGCAAAAATAATTATAATCAGCAGTAACAATGAAGCTCCGCCGATTACAGAATACAGTATCTTTTTATCTTGCAATAACTCTTTTATATTCATATAGCCCTAATCTTTACATTTACTTTCTAAACATTATACTATTTTTTTTTACAATGGGTAACTGCTTAATACTATGTTATATTAAGAAAATCGTACTATATATATAATGTTATTTTTCAAAAAGTCTATATTGAAATATTCATTACCGTATTGTAAGCCGTAACTACCTTTGAGGTCATTTGTGCAGCCATTGAAATACTGATATCTGCCTTTGCAATAGCTGTCATAACGTCATGGATATCAACATCGGGATTTCCCATTAATTGTTGATTCATTAATTGGTCAGGCTTTTGAATTTCTGTATTTAAGTTACTTACAAGTCCTGAAAGAACGGTTTTAAAATCGGCTCCATTGCTTTCTTTTAAAGCACTTGTTCCGAAACCTTTCATTGAAAAATCATCAATTCTGCCGACTTGATTGATATTTGAAAAGATATTCATGTTTGGAACTATTTTATTTTCTATCATTTTAAAACCTTTCTATGAGAGATAATTTGCCAATACTTTTTTTACATAGTTTTGTGTTTCTTTAAACGGCGGAATTCCGTTATATTTATCCACATTCCCCGGTCCTGCATTATATGCTGCCAGAGCAAGAACTACATTCCCGTTATATTTATTCATCATGCTTTTTAAATATCTGACACCACCGTCTATATTTTGAACAGGATTAAATGAGTCTTTAACACCCAGTGATTTTGCGGTTGCAGGCATTAATTGCATTAAGCCTTTTGCTCCTGCCGATGATTCAGCGTTAGGGTTATACCCTGATTCTTGTTTAATTACCGCATTTACAAGTTTTTCATCAACTCCATGCTTTTTTGAAATCTTTGAAATCAATTCTTTTATTTGTGATTTTTCAGGTTTTACAGGTAGTTGAGGTATAGCAGGAATTTCTTCTGATTTTTTTATGTTGTTTACAAATATATTGTTATCAACAGGTTTTGCCTCAACTGTCTTTGTTGCCGTAAGTTCTCCAAATTTTGCAATTGTTGCAGGTTTATTTACATTAAATCTTGTGTGAACGTTTAAAGAAGAGTTCATTACATCTTCAAATGTGTTAAGTTCTACTCCTTGAGATAATTCTTGTGTTCTCGGTTGAGATTGCACATAATCGCTTATTTGACGGGCTCTTTGTATTGCTTGAGCCTGCCCTGATGAATTTAATAAGTTTTGAATTATCCCTGTAAACATTACACACTACCCTTTGTTTTAGCTGCCTATTGTTGCTGCCTTATCTGCCATTGATTTTGACATTGTTATAATTGCCAAACTTGCTTCAAATGCTCTTTGTGCCATAATCGCATCAGTAATTTCAACAAGCGGATCTACGTTTGAAGCTCTGATATATCCGTTTTCATCCGCATCAGGGTGTCCCGGTTTATAAATTTTATCTCCCAAAGTAGGGTCTTCAACAATACCTGCCATTGCAACACTTCCTGATGAATAAGGCATTGTGCCTGCCCCAAATACAGATTCTTTCATTTCATTCATAACACTTAAAAATGAGCTTCTGTCAGTTGAAACCACAAGCGGAATTTTTCTTACATAGTTTGGTGTATCAAGGTTGGCTATGTTTCTTGAACTAATATCCAATCTTGCACCGTGTACTTTTAGGCCGTCACAGCCTACGTTCATTGCACTAAATATACCCATTAGCCGTTACCCATATTAATTACCGATTTCATTTCAGTTATCAGAGATGTCATTCTCCTTGCCGCAACAGTAAACAATAGCGAGTTTTTTTGTATTTCTGAAAGTTCTGTTGCCGGATTAACTTTCCCTCCGACATTATCAACCATCACAGGCGACGGTCCCATTACCTGTGCTAATTTTGTTTCTAAAGGATTAGCTAAACCGCCTAAATATTGAGAAAAAGATATATCTTTTCTTGTGTAATTAGGAGTATCCATATTAGCAAGGTTGCAAGAAAGAGCCTTGTGTCTTTCTGCTACAAGGTCTAATGCTCTTAATGTTGAATTCATCGGATTATTTGGAATTATCATCCTTTATTTACCTCTTATTATTGATTTAATTGTAATGCTTGTGAATACATATCATTGATTGTTTTCATAACCTTAAAACTTGCAAGCATTGAAGCATTCAGTCTTAATATTTGGTTAACTTCGTTTATCATATCTATATTTGTAACTTCAATACTTCCTTGTTTAATTCTGTTATGTTTCTTTATAAGCATTGGTTCACCTGATTCAGCCGTTAAATAATACTTATTAAAATCTGACTTTTTTAAGGCTTCGGGATTTTGAAACGCTACAATAGGAATTGTTCCTAAGTATTCTCTTTCTGTTCCGTCGTTAGAATATGTTTCAACATCACCGTTCGGTTTTATTTCAAGATTGTCATAGTTTATCGGAATTTGTATGCCGTCACCAACAAGATATCCGTCATTTGTAATTAAATAACCGTCTTTATCTACTTTGAAAGAACCCTCTCTTGTATAAGTAACTTCACCTGTCGGAGATGTTACGGGGAAAAATCCTACCCCGTCTATTGCAACATCAAATTCTCTTGCGGTTCTTTGAATTGCACCTTGCGAGAAATCAGTTCTTTCAACGCCCGATAAATAGCCGTTTTCGTTTAATATTTGTTCAAAACGTACTGCTTTATATCCGTTTGTATTCCAATTTGATACATTTGAAGAAATATATCCCATTTTTTCAAATTGGAGTTCTGCGTTTACTATTCCTTTATTAATTATGCCTTGAAGTGTTGTCATTTATTACCCTTAGCTTCCTAATGATGAGATTACTCTTTGTAAGTTAGTATTTTGTATTTGATATAACTGTCTGTTTGCTTCAAATGTCTTTGTATAAGGCATTGCTTGCATAAATTCCGATTGCAGGCTTACATTTGAATGTTCGTTATAACCTTGTCTTACGTTTGGAGCCAATACCGCAACTCCGTTTTGCGATACTACCGATAGAGTTCCTGCCGTTTCGAACTTTCTTGTTTGATTGTTTAAAACCCTTACGACACCATTCAAATCAATTGTTATATCGTCAAGTTTTTCAGGTACAAACGGAAGAATTAAAGGTGTTCCCATATCTGTTAAAACCTTACTTCCGTCAAGAGATAAAATTTCTCCGTTTTTTGTCATTTTAAATCTGCCGTCACGAGTCAGTTTTATTCCGTCAGCCGTTTGAATTTGGAAATATCCTTTTTCTGCAAGTGCTACATCTAACGGGTTTTCTGTTAAAACAAGGCGTCCTACGGTATCATCAGTTGTAGTAGAAATAGCTTCTTCTCCGATAAATTCAGCAAACGAAGAAACTACCGGAATCTTTCTTTGATATCCGACTTTGTCAAAACCTACAACATTTTCGTTAGTAATACCCATGAGTGCCATCTGCATTCTCATAGCTCGAATGTTGTTTATTATTCCTCGTTCTGTATAATTTACACCGCCGTTTATCATACAACTTACCCTTTTTCTCTTTATATAATGATATAATATCGGAAGTCAAAAGTTGTCGTTTTTTTGGTGGATATATATTAAATTATCATGTCTTTTCTACACTGTACGGTGGATTTTTTGGTCGTATAAATATTGATGTGTTATTATGTTGTAAGTTAAAGCGGATAACGGTTTAGGGTATGATTTTCAGAAAAATAATTCTGACAGTATTTTTAATTTTTTTATTTTGTTCCAAAGCTGAAGCCATTAAAGTCGGTTTGAGTACAGGTACAAAAGAAATTAAAATGGCATCTTCCGTTTCTGCGGAAATATATGACGGACTTAGAAACAAACTTTTATATGAAATTCGTCCGATGAAAATTTACGAATTTAAAACAAAAGGTGATGAACTTGCCGTTATGATTAACCGTAAAGCCGTAGGTCTTGGGACAAACCAAATAATTATAAGAACAAAAGAAGAGGGTTTTCTTTGTGCTAAACGTACCTGGTACAGAGGTGATTTCGTTATAAACAATATGGGAAATACGGTTACTCTTATAAATGATTTACCGCTGGAAGATTATTTAAAAGGGGTAGTTCCGTCTGAAATGCCTTCAAAATGGAATGAGGAAGCACTTAAAGCACAAGCTATTGCGGCAAGAAGCTATGCGGTTGCAACCAAAAATGCAGGCAAACACGGTTCAAAAGGGTTTGATGTGTTGGATACAACCGCAGATCAAGCCTATGGCGGAGCAAGTGCAGAAAAAACAACCACATCTAAAGCCGTTGATGATACAAAAGGAATTGTTTTAGTCCAAAATAAAAAAGTACTTCCGACATACTACCATGCCAGTTCCGGCGGACAAACAAAAGTCTGGGCAGGCGGAAGCAACTTTCTTCAATCGGTTCCGTCTTTTGATGACGGTATGAAAAAGAACGGACACGGAGTCGGAATG
>CAVEOW010000149.1:0-4665 GCA_963617295.1 bacterium
GGATAACCATGGAAGGCAGACTTTTTATAATTGCAGGATGTTCCGGAGTCGGAAAAGGTACTATATTAAAGAAATTTTTGAAAAAAAATCCTGAAATAAAATTATCCGTGTCGGCAACAACAAGAAAACCGAGGACGGGGGAACAAAACGGGGTTAATTATTTCTTCATAACAAAAGAGGAATTTAAACAAGAAATTGAAAATAATGATTTTCTTGAATGGGCTGAATTTAGCGGTAATTTTTACGGAACAAAGAAAAGTTTTGTTGAAAATACTTTAAAAACAGGTACTGATGTCATTCTGGAGATTGAAGTTCAGGGGGCAAAGCAGGTTAAAGAAAAAATGCCAAATGCAATAAGTGTTTTTATAATGCCTCCGTCTTTTGAAGAACTTGAAGCAAGGCTTCGTGGCAGACATACGGAAGATGAAGAAACAATACAAAGAAGATTACATGAAGCATATCGTGAAATTGAAGAGGGAAAGAGCTTTGATTACAGGGTTGTTAATGATGATTTGAATGATGCTTTAAATCGGCTTGATGAAATTTATAAATCGGCAGGGAAGTAACAAATGCTAAAGGGTAAAACAGTTTTAATCGGAATAACAGGAGCAATTGCAGCATATAAAATATGCGAGCTAATCAGGTTATTCAAAAAGAACAATGCAAATGTAAAGGTTGTTGTTACTCCGAATGCCTTAAACTTTGTTACCAAAACAACTTTGGAGTCGTTAAGCCAAAATTCTGTTGATATAGAGCAATTTGAAATAAAAGAATATAAGCCTGAGCATATTTCGCTTGTTGATGAGTCGGATATATTTTTAATTGCTCCGATAAGTGCAAATACAATTTCAAAAATTACGCACGGAATTTGTGATAACCTTTTAACTTCAACATTTTGTGCTTATAAAAAACATGTTGTTATTGCTCCTTGTATGAATACAAATATGTGGGAGAACCCTTCCATTCAAACAAACTTAAAACTATTACAAGAACGTGGAGTTAAAATTGTTGAGCCTGAAAGCGGTTTTCTCGCTTGCGGAACAAACGGAAAAGGCAGGCTTGCCGATATAAACGTAATATTTGAAACAGTTAAAAATTGTCTTTTGCCAAAGCAAATATTAAAAGGGAAAAAAGTTGTAATTACAGCCGGCGGAACAAAAGAGAATATTGATACAGTAAGATACATCGGCAATTACAGTTCAGGGAAAATGGGCATTGCCATTGCCGACAACGCATATAAGTTAGGGGCGGAGGTTGTTCTTATTTCAACCGTTACGGCAGATAAAAATTATAAAGTAATCAATGTTCAGAGTGCAGAAGAAATGTATAACGAAGTTAAGACAGAATTTAAAACCGCAGACTCACTCATTATGGCCGCTGCAGTTAGTGATTACAGAGTTAAAAATAAATCCGAACACAAAATAAAAAAGGACGGTAATTCTCTAACAATTGAACTTGTTGAAAATCCTGATATTTTGCAAGAAATGTGTAAAATAAAAAATGAAAATCAAACAGTAATCGGCTTTTGTGCCGAAAGTCAAAATTTAATAGAAAATGCAAAAGTAAAAATCAAAAAGAAAAACTGCGATTTTATTTGTGCAAATGATATTTCAAAAAAAGATACAGGTTTTTCATCAGATTATAACGAGTTATATGTAATTGACAAAAAACTTGAAATCTATCATATTGAAAGAACTGATAAAGAAACTGCGGCACGAAAGATATTAGAAAGAATTTATGGAACAGGTCAATAGAATAATAAAGAAAATAGAAGATTTTGCCCCGTTAAACACAATGCAAAAGTGGGATAACTCAGGTTGGCAAATAAACCTTGGCAACAAGCAAACTTCGAGGGTTTTATTAACGTTAGATGTTACACCTTATACTGTTGATGAAGCAATAAACAAAAAATGCGATTTGATAATATCTCATCACCCTGTATTTTTTAACAGTATTAAAGTTATAAATTCGCCGTTCATAATTAAGGCAATTCAAAATAACATTCAAATTTATTCGGCTCATACAAATTTAGATATAGCACAAGGCGGAGTAAGTGAATACCTGGCTGAAAAATGCGGTTTTACCTATTTGGATACGGCATTTGAATTTATAAAATATAAAAAGTTTGATGAAGAACAAAATTTTTCAAAACTGATATCAAAACTTAAAACAGTTTTTTGTTTGCCGAGTATAAAAGTTGTTAACGGAAACAGAAAAACGTACAGTTCAATAGCGTTTTGTTCGGGCAGCGGAGCGGAATTTATTCCGAACCTTGAAGAAATCGGTATTGATGTATTTATAACGGGTGATTTAAAACATCATCAGGCACTTAGTGCTACAAATATGACTGTTATCGATTTAGGGCATTTCCATAGTGAAAGATTTGTTGTTGAAATTTTCAACAATATTTTAAAAGACGAGGATGTAAGGATTTATTCGGCAACCGAAAAGCCGGCATGGGAGTTAATATAATGAAAAAGGTATTAGTTTTATTAAGTATATTTTTAATTCAAAATGTTTGTTTTGCAAAAGATTCAATCAGTTTTACGTTTCCCGAAGGCGGCTGGCATAAGGTTGAAAGCCCTGATAACGTTGCAGCTAAAAGATGTTTTGTTCCAAATAATCAATCAAAAGAATCTTATACGGAAATGGTTGTGTTTGTTGAACGAGCAACAAATAATACAGGGATTTCTCCGATGACGATTTTGCATAAACAATTAGGCAAAGACAGACTTAATTATAGAGATATTGAACCGTATTATATAAAACAAGATTTTGATGATGCGATGATAACATGGTGCAGTGAATCAAAAAACACTTGTGTAATAAGACGAGCTTTCCAAGGGAAAGAGGGTGTTGTATTAGCTTCTTACGAAAACAAAATGCCTCACTATTCTCAAAATTTGTTTGCAAAATGGTCTAATATATTAGGCAGTATAAAGGTTTATGACGAAATTTCTACAGGTGAAAAAATAGAACTTTAATATGCAAATTACAGGCGGAATATATAATTCAAGGAAGATAAAGACTCCTGATTTTGAAAATATAAAACCTACTTTATCAAAAACAAGGCAAGGTATTTTTAATGCTCTTTCATCAATGATTGATTTTGACGATAAAATATTTTTTGATTTATTTGCCGGCAGCGGAATTATGAGCCTTGAAGCTGTTTCAAGAGGTTTTAGAGTTCTTTCTTTTGAGAAAGATAAAAAAACTGCTTTAGCAATTCAGAGTTCTTTTAAAAGTTTAAACTTAAAACCTGAATTGTATTTTGGGGATACGTTAAAAAATCTCTTAAAGGTAAATATAAAAGCGGATGTTATTTTTATTGATCCCCCTTATGAGTCGGATTTATATGAAAAAACTTTAAAAATAATTAAAGAAAAAAATATCTTAAATGATGACGGCATTGTAATTTTAGAACATCCCGTCGAAAAAGAAATAAATAAAAATGGCTTTGAATTAATCAAAGCCAAAATTTATGGTAATAAGCAAATTACTTTTTTAACTAGTCAAGCGGAATAATAAGTTCCTGTCCGATTGAAAGTTTGTGTTCACTTGATAAGTTGTTAACTTGTTTAATTTTTTCAATTTTACTCGGGTCATATTTTCCGTAGAAACGATAAACAATAGAACTCATAGAATCACCGCTTTTTACGGTATAATTTTCTGTTTTTGCAACTGTTTCTTGTATTGCTCCTGTTTCAGACGGAACAACTGCAATTTGAGAATTTATTTGCGGAAGTTTACTTTTTCTTGAAAATTTCTTTTCAAATTTTGGTTGACCTAATGTTGCTGCATTCGGGTCATCAGTTGAAACTGTACCGATACTCAAAACTGCATTCATAATGAACATACATAAAGCACCTGCAATAAAACCGGTTAATAAATATATTCCCGGAGATTTTTCGTCTTTAGTGCTTATTTTAAAATTTTGCCATAACATATCGAGTTCTTTTTGTCTGTTAGGACGTTTATATGCTTTCGGTTCATTGTTTTCTGCATTAAAAGAATTATGTTCGACTTCGTTTCTCATTTCAGAAAGAAATGCAACTTTTTCATTTGAAAGATTTGATCTGGATAATGATGAACTTCTCATAAATAAAACCCCAATCCTTTCCCTTTTCTCTATAGAACATGATATTCTAAACTTTTTTACAAAGTCAAGCTAATCGGGTGTTTTATTACAATAAGATACAAACGTATTAAAAGTACTTTGTTGTTAACGTAGTATCGCAAGGGCATTACTTGTTGGGTAAAGTATTCCAAAAAGACATTATTTGTTCAACCAGACGGGCTTTTGTAGTTGTTTCAATAAGTGAAGTTACGAAATTTCATATATGGTTGCATTATGTTGACTAATAATTAAAATCTGTTTAATTCAGAAACAATGAGATTCTGAACAGATTGAAAAACTACGCTAACACTCGTTTTTCTAATCTTTCAGAATGACATAAGGCTATTATTCGTCTTTGCGAGGAGTAGTTGACAACCCGACTAAATAGTCTTGTTGCTCTAGTTCTATTGACAAAGGGATACATGTGGGTCTGAACTCGTTTCAGGGTCGCAACGGCTTTATTTATTAGGCAAAGTATGCCAAACAGACATTCTAAAATTAATTTATAGTTTTGCAACCATAGCGGAACGAACAATAAATGTTATGCA
>CAVEOW010000150.1:0-4659 GCA_963617295.1 bacterium
GTTTTACATTTTCATATTCATTTCTCAATACTTCATTGTTAATATCAGCCAAGTAAACTCTCATTGCATTAATTAATACATCACGAGTTTTTTCATGAATATTTTTTTCTTCCTTTAATACCGTTAACAATTTTTCTTGCAACAACACGTCATTTATAGAGCATAAACCTGCTTTATATTTTTCGGTAATTTTGGATAAAATTGTTTCTTGCAGGCTAACAAGTTCAGTTTGTATTTCAATTAATTTATCAGCTTTTATTAAATTAAAATAATTTGTTGCGAAATCAGATGTTAAAGAAATATAAGTTGCTCTTTCTGCCTGTTCAATAATTTCAAGTTGTTGTTTTTTACTTTTTGTTTTTAGTCTGTTTTTACCCCAAATATCAACTTCATACCCGACAAAAATCGGAAGATTATAGTTGTTCTGCGAATAATTAGGAATTTGCATATTCCCGAATTGTTGTCTTGCAGCTCTCAAATTTCTGTATATTTCCCCTGAAAAAGATGCGAACGGCAACTCTTCCGCAAACTGCATTGACACAAGCTGCTCATTTTCTTTTATCTTTAAAGCTGCATTCTTTAAATCATAATTTTTTTCATAAACCGTATTAAGTAAATTAATAAGATTTTCATCCTCATAATGTTTCCACCAATTCATGTTCATATAATCATAAGTTGAGGCTTCGGCATTCATAAATGAATTTGAAATTAAAAATAAACTAAAAAATAAACATGTTAAAATCTTCTTCATATCATATCTTCCAATTAAAAGTTGTAAAAATGTTTCGTGCGTTGTAAAATTTTTTGTTGTGATATAATTACATCACAATAAAAACGGAAAATCAATTATGGAAAAGATAAAGTTTGGAAGAAGAGTCGGAACAACAATTTACCATACGGGTATGGTAGCCAGAGCATTATCTTCACAAACATTTGTCGAAAAAGGTTTTGATTTAACACCGGAACAATTTTTAATACTAGACATAGTTCAAGAACAGGGAGAACTTTATCAACGACAAATTTGCGAAATTACACTGAAAGATAGAAGTAATGTTGCAAGGTTGATAAAAATACTTGAAGAAAAATCTTTAATACAAAGAGAACAATCTTCTAACGGCAGGCGAATATATAAGATTACCGCAACAGAAAAGGGGAAAAAAGTTCGAGACGCAATAAAACCGACAGCACTTGAAGTAAGACATTTATTAATGAACGGAATAACACAAGAAGACTTAAAAATTACACTGGCAACTTTAAACAAGGTCTATGAAAACGCAAGACCACTGGTAAAATTACAAATATAAAAGATAACAAGTTCGAAACATTAAGAGGTAACAAAATGGCAGATGAGCAAAGCATACATGAGGTAAATCAGGAAGATACAAGGCATATTTACGAGAAAAAAAGAGTAATTGTACCTGCAATTACCGCAATAGTTCTATTAATCTTCGGGTTAATAGTTTCAATTAATTCGGTTTTTTATAAATCTACTGATGACGCATTTGTTGAAGGACACATTATAACAGTAGCACCAAGAGTTTCAGGTCCTGTAATAAATTTGAATGTGGGTGCAACCATATATGGAATTTTGTAACTTCAATTAATTTGTAGCTTAAATTTATTTAATAGGACATTAATTTATTATATTTAAACTAATTCGCCCATATATAGAGTATTTAGAAATTTGTTAGTGAAACAATAACAAATTTCTTACTGCTTTTGGTTTTATAATATATGTAGGTGACGTTATGAAAATTAAACCTGAAATGTTCACAAAAAAGTTATTATCTGCACATAAAGTCAGCGATAGCGAGAAACAGTTGCAGGAAGTTCGGGCTGCTTTAACGCAATGTATTAAAGAAACTGATACATTTTTATCTTCACAGGCACCTAATATAGTAAATTCACAGGAAAAAGCACTAAAAACGCTTTCTGATTTAAATAAACAAATAAAAGATACAATGAAAAAGTAGCCTGTTTGATTGCCGATTGATTTTGTAATACAATTCAAGTATGAAAATCAATTTATTAACAGTGCAATTAGAGTCAATCACAGGTGATATTGACAGTAATATTAAAAAGGCAGAAAAACTTTTTGATAATTGTAATGCAAAGAGTGCAGATTTAATTTTATTTCCCGAATTGTGGACTACAGGTTGGGATTGTCCAAACTTTAATAAGTATTCTGAACCCTTTGACTCCTCAAAATTTGTTGAGTTTTTAAAAAAGTTGGCAATTAAATATAACTCCAATGTTATAGGCGGCAGCTCGGTTTTAAGAACCAATAAAGAGAAAGACAGAAATACATGTTTGGTTATAAATCGAAAAGGTGAAATATTAAACACTTATGACAAATTGCATTTGTTTTCTCACCGTGGAGAAGCCGAAGGAAATTTTCTTGAAGAAGGAGATACTCCTGTAATTGCAAAGACAGATATCGGAAAAATCGGGATTTCCATCTGTTATGACATAAGATTTCCTGAATTATTCAGATTATATGCTTTTAATGGAGTTGATTTTATTGTTAATATGGCAGCTTGGCCGTTGCCAATTGTTGATGAATATGAAGTCCTTGCAAGAGCAAGGGCGATTGAAAACCAAACATTTGTTATTACGTCTTTATTAACAGGCAAAATCAATGATAAATATAATTTTAGCGGTAACTCTATGGTCATTGATTATAGAGGGCATATAATTGCAAAACTCGGAGAAGAAGAAACAATTTTGCAAGCTCAAATAGATACTGATACAATGATACAGTATCGAGAACAAATGCCGATTCTCTCGGATACAAAGAAAACTTATCAAATATTGGAGAAATAATGAAAAATTTATTGAAACTTTTAACTTTATCTTTGGTTTTGATGTTTAGTATTAATTGCAGTTATGCAATTTCAACAAGCAAAATTGACAAGTTGATTCATTCTTCTAACCTTAATGAAACAGCCACAGTTGCAGTTTCAATAAGAAATGTTGAAACAGGTAATGTTGTTTATGAAAAAAATGAGAAAAAACTTCTTCATCCTGCTTCTACATTAAAAATATTTACAACTTATGAGGCGTTAAATGTTTTAGGAAATGATTACTTCTTTAAAACTCAATTTTATAAGGACAATAACAATAACTTATACATAAAACTCGGAGCTGACCCTACTCTTACAAGAGGTCAACTCAAGGTTGCATTTGATAAATTAAAAGAAACAGGAAATACAAAATTTAATAATATTTATTTTGACGACAGTATTATTGATAAAAAAGAATTTGCCCCCGGCTGGATGTGGGATGACGATACAAGAGAAGAAACTCCAAAAGTAAGTTCATACAACTTAGACGGAAATGTTTTAAAAATTTCAGTAAAAGAGGGTAACTCTTCCGCAGAAATAAAACCCGCATATAAAACAGCAGTAGTTTCAAATATTAAAAAAGGAACAAAAGAAAACAGAATTTTTGTTGACAGATACAACTGGAACAACCCTGAACTTATAGAAATTTATGGAGAACAAGTCTCAACTTCTCCTATTATTGTTCCTGTAAGCAGCTTGAGAAGATACTACATAGAAAATGTTGAAAGAATATTGAGTGACGGTCGCTTTTCCGTTACAAATACAAAATATGCTTCAAAACTTGTTCCTGATAACGCTAAATTATTGACAGAAATTGTAAACCCGATAACACCTGTTATTCCTAAAATATTGCAAAACAGCAACAATCTAATGGCTGAAACCATATTTAAAAACGCAGGCGGAAAAAAATATTCATCAACAGGCTCAAACAATTTAGCAATATATGCTTTTTACGATTTTTGTAAAGAAAATAATATAAAAACAGATGAAATTATATTGCAAGACGGAAGCGGTATATCAAGAAACAATCTATTAAGTGCAAATTGGATGAGTTATGCACTTGCAAAATTGTATAAACAAGATAATTTTAACAATTTTAAAAATTATATGGCACAACCGGGTGACGGCACATTAACAGATCGTTTATTTGAACTTCGAGGAAGTGCTTGGCTAAAGACAGGAAGTTTAGCACATATAAGCTCAATTGCAGGATATGTTTCTTCTAATGACGGAAACACATACGCAGTTTCAATTTTGATACAAAATTATAATGATAAAAAGTCAAATGTTAAAGATTTTGAGGATAAAATTATAAATTTAATTTATACCAAATAGAATTAGAAGATATACTGATTTACAAAACCTCCTTTAATGAAAATATTAAAACAAAAGGAGGTTTTTATATGCCTGAATTAATGCAAATTTATAAATGTAATGTATGTGGCAATGTTGTAGAGGTAATAAATGCAGGAGCAGGTCAACTCGTATGTTGTAACGTGCCAATGGAGCATTTGGAAGAAAAGAGTTCCGATGAGAATTTTCAAGAAAAACATGTTCCGATTATGACGATAGAGGGAACCAATAAAACAATCAGAGTCGGGACAATCCCTCATCCAATGGAAAAAGAACATTATATTATGTTTATTGAAGCAATTTCACCGGATAAAAAGTATTTAAAGCGTAAATATCTTACTCCGCAAGATGAACCCAAAATGGAAGTCTGTGCAGAGTGCAACTATGAAAATTATTCGGCAAGAGAGCTTTGTAATATCCATGGACTTTGGTCAGGGAAATTATAGTATAATACATTAAATTA
>CAVEOW010000151.1:0-4628 GCA_963617295.1 bacterium
CTTCCACACATTCAAGTTTTCCGCAAACAGTCATGTAAAAACCTATATTTTCTGCAATATCGGAAACAGTTTCCGAGCTTTCCGCAAAACTTGCTTTTAACTTTTTCTTTGCCTTTTTCAGTTCTCTTTCACTTATACCGTCTGAGCACATTTTGTTAATTTGTTCAGTGATTAATTTAATTGCTTCATCTTTTGCTTCGGATTTGAAATTTGCTTGAATAAACATATTTCCGCCATCTCTAAAATGGTAGTAATCAGTTGAAATGACGTTAAATATTGAGTTTGGTCTTTTTTCTATAAGTTCCTGGTATAATCTTGAACTTTGTCCTTGCCCTAAAACCAAACATATAATTTCAAGCATTGTTGCTGTTTTTACTTGACAAGCAGGCACTCCGAGATAACCTGACATCAAAAATCCGGTGTTAATTTTTGCGTATTCTTCAACATATTTGGTTTCTTGTGTGGGTTCATCAATTTTATAAACCGTTGAAGGAGCATTTTGTCTTCCTTTAAAATCAAATTCATTACATATTTGAGGCAAAACTTTTTCAATATCAATATCTCCGACAATTATTGTTGTAATGTTGTTTGGTGTGTAATGAGTTCTGTAATAATCAAGAATATCTTCTCTTGTTGCCGTTGAGATAATTTGTTCATTACCTATAACATCACGTTTGTAGGGGTGTTGAGTGTACATATTGGCATTTGTTAAGTTATAAACTTTTGTCCACGGTTGATCTTTACGCATTCTTATTTCTTCAATAACAACATGGCGTTCTCTTTTACTCATAACTTTCGGTTCATTTATGTCAAAGGGTTCACCTATTTCGTTATCAGGGATAACAGGGTCTAACATCATATCTGCGTGTAAATTTAAGGTATCGTTAAAATTCTTATCATCACAACCTTTTGGAATTGTTACATAATAAAATGTATAATCTTTCCAAGTTGCAGCGTTAACAATAGCACCTCTTCCCTCAAGCGTTCTGTCAAATTCGCCTGCCTTATGTTTAGAAGTTCCTTTAAACATTAAGTGTTCAAGAAAATGAGATATACCGTTATTTTTATCATTTTCATTAATAGAACCTGTTTTTACCCAGCTGCTAATATTTATTAATTCTGATTGCTTGTATGCAAAAACAATTTTATGCCCGTTTTCTCTTTCAAAAATTTCAACAGGACGTTCTAAAAACGGGTAATTTATTTGACTTCTTTTTATATTTTCCATATTTGACCTCTAAACATATCTGTTTGTATATATTGTAACAGATTATTAACAAATAACACAATACAGAATTATACGTATTCTATTTCTTTTTTCTGTTAAAAATTACAAGATTTTGACAGAATATAAGCAAATTATAATATTTACGCACATTACTTAGTTTGCAGGTTACTAAATTTGACATAAATTTAATGATTAAAATAAATCAAACAGATTTCTCAAACAGGTATATCTCTTTTAAAAGAAGTTTAAACCCATTTGTTTATAATACAGGGGAAACGGATAATTTTATATTTCAAAATAAGCCTGATGAAAAAAGCAAAGGTGCCAGAATTAATGAGCTTTTAATGAGTGCAAAAATTTCACCTGCGACAGCACTTAATTTAAAACGAATTTTAAAAGATAATTCATCGACGGCAAAAGATTTAGCTATAATTTTAGATTTAGTTGATAATAAAAACTTATCGGCAAAAAATTTAAAATTTCTTGTCGGGGCAGGCTCGCTCACGAATGCAGTTCTAAAAGACAGTAATTTAACTTCATCAGGTTATATAAAAGAAGTAAATTCAAAATCTGACGGAATGAGGATATATAATGTCGGGGATTTATTTGCTACTTCGGAAAACGAAATATATATAAAAAATTCAGATACGAAATCATCACGTCTAAAAATCGATAAAACAACAATTAATAAACTATTTCCGCCGGTAAAAAGATTTTCCTCAATGCAAACAAACGCAGGTGATTGCTATTTTATTTCAGCATTTAATGCAATTATGGAAAATCCTGCCTCCCGTCATTTGATTTATGAATGCTTTGAGCAAAACGGAGATTATATAGACGTTGTATTTCCGAATTCTGATTATGTTTATACTTATGATATACCTGAAAAAGAAAGTAAATCAGGTTGTATAGGGTTTGATATTTTAGAAGATGCCTTTTCTCGCTATCTTTATGACTTAATTACCGATTCGGCTATTGAAAAACAAAAAAGTAAAATCTCGGAAATAAATAAAAAAATTTCTAAAACAAATGACTTGAGAGCAAAACGAACTCTATCGGAGAATAGAGATTTTCTTTTAGCTCAATTAAAAAATTTAGATAATGACAGAAATAGCAGAAAGCCAAATATTATTTTAGTTTTTGATGATAACCTTGAACCTGTAACGGATGAGTCAGGATTGCTTCAAAAATCCCTTAATATGGCAAACATATATGGTACGGACGGATATGAGTCTGTTGCTCAATATTATCTTTTTAATATGGGCTACATTGAGCCTGTTTTTACTGCATTTGGACTTAAAGAAACCGATTTTTATTCAATAAATGAGCCTGAAATACAAGATATACTTAAAACTCCCGAAAAATTTAAAAAATATATTTTTTCAGGCGGAACAAAAAGTAATGGAAAGAAACTCCCTTTTCGTCGAGAAACTATACTGAATAAAGATTTAAGTATGTACGGCTGCCACGCATATAGAATTATTCCCGAACAAAAATCCTCGGGAGAAATTATTTACAAAGTATCAAATCCTTGGAATTCGATTCAAGATATTTGTTTAACTTTAGACCAATTAAATGAGTATTTTACAGAAATAGATATAGCTCAAATACATAATTAATAGTATTCTTTAAGAAATTCCAAAAGACAATCAAGTGCTTTATTTGAAAAGGCATATTTCATAATTCGCCTGTATAATAACGGATTAGCTTCATATTTATATGATTTTTGGTGTTTCTCATCTGCAACACCAATATACACAAGTCCGACAGGTTTATCCTCCGTCGCACCCAAAGGGCCTGCTATTCCGGTTGTTGATAGGGTAATTGTACAATTATACTTTTTAAGTAATCCTGAAACCATTTCAATTGCAACTTGAGAACTTACAACTCCGTATTTCTCTATTGTATTACGGTCAACTCCCAAAAGCAGAATCTTAGCTTCGTTTGCATAAGTAACAAAATTTTGCCAAATATAAGCACTTGAACCTGATAAATCAGTCATACGAGAACTTATAAGCCCTCCCGTACAGGATTCCGCAGTGGCAAGTTTTAAAGCATTTCTTTTTAGTAATTTTGCAATTTCCCTTTCACGCTTTAATGTCAAAACACCATAAATGTTTTGACATACAAAGACTATATTTATAAATATTTGTTTTATATTCATTTTAGTAAACAGGCATATCTATAGGTTTAAGAAGTTGAACTTGTAATATCTCACCTTGGCTGATATTCATGTCCTTTCCTCTTTTAAACACATTGACAACACTGTCCCCTAAAAAGTAAATTCCTGCAACAGGAGTGCTTACAACAGCTGTTAAAGGAGCAAATACATACTTGGGTGAGCCGTTCCACAAATCATCACCTTTATCCCACGCCCAAGATGTTGAATTTACGACAATATTTTTTGTTGTTTCCGTAGTTTTTTGAAAAGCCGTATAATAATTTGTTTTAGAACTTAAAGCACCGTCATAAGTAACATATTTATTATTACAAATTCCTGCATAGAAAGGAATTTGGCGACCTGTCGGGCTGACTATATGGTCAAAATAAAGTCGAACCATGCCGCCTTTATAAAGTAATTTAGGAGCCGAAACTTCTTCTATTGAACCACGAACAACGCTTCCTACAGGAATTACAACCAGCCCGTCAACTTTAACGTTACCTGCAACCATTAAATCAAATTGATCTCCTGTTTGTACACTGTTAGAACTTACCGCATCCAACACTTTTAACGGAATAACAGTTCCGGCGGGAACTCTTTTTGTTTTTATATTTGCATTTATTTGTTTACTCGGAGCTGCAAAAACTTGTGTTGTCCCGACAAATAATAAAACCAATATTGTTAGTACTAATGATGATAATTTTTTCATAATTTTCCCTCTAATTAATGTCAGAAATTGAAATCTTACCGAATTTTGCGGATAAATCATCAATATGATGAACTATATACAAATACGGTTCCAAATCTTTTTCGTTTAAATCTATTAAAGCACCCCAGTCAGTTCTTCCGTGGTGAGCGGCAATCATCTTTGCAATTTCTTTAAATCCGTTGCTCATACAAACCGTATAGCCCCATTGAGAGTGCGTTCTCCAGTCCTTTCTAAATTCTTCGTTATATTCTATTAATCCTGTTTCAGTATCAATTTTATATTCGAAAATCTTTCCAAAATCGTGTAAAATACAAGCCGCATAAACAAAATCAGGGTTAACTTTTCCGTTGCATTTTGGGATAATAACACTTGCAAAATCCAAACATTCATAAGTGTGTTCCAATAGCCCCCCAATATAATTGTGGTGCATTAATTTTGCGGCAGGCATTATTTTAAATTCGTTTTCATGTTCAAATAATATAGAAGATACAAATTCTGCTAATTTTTTATCTTTAATATCATTTATATAT
>CAVEOW010000152.1:0-4627 GCA_963617295.1 bacterium
CCTCTGAACTTAGATGTTTATTGTATTGTAGCATCACTAACTCCTTTCTTCTCTAATTTTACTATACTTGAGGTGTTAGTGTTGCGATTACTTCTTGAACGCACTCAATATCATTTTGTTAAAAATTTCAACTATTTAGCTGATATTAACAATATCATAAAATTGACTTATAATAAGTTTAAATAGATTTTGAGGTTAACATGTTAAACGGGAAAAAGATAGTAGTTGTAATGCCTGCATATAATGCAGAAAAGACATTAGAAAAAACATATAATGAAATATATAGAGATATAGTTGATGAAATTATTTTAACGGATGATAAATCCAGTGATAACACAAAAGAATTATCAAAAAATTTGAACATCACAACTATTGTACACAAAGAGAACAGAGGATATGGCGGAAATCAAAAATCTTGCTATACGGCAGCACTTAAAGCAGGTGCGGATATTGTAATTATGCTTCACCCTGATTATCAATATACTCCTAAATTAATTCCTGCAATTGCTTCAATGCTTGCATTTGAAGAATATGATGCGGTTATTGCTTCAAGAATGTTATCAGATGCGTTAAAAGGCGGAATGCCACTTTACAAGTACATTTGTAATAAATGCTTAACTGCTTTTGAAAATTTCTTTTTGGGACAGCATTTATCGGAATATCATACGGGGTTTCGAGGGTTTAAACGTTCTGTATTAGAAACGCTACCTCTTGAAGATTGTGATGACGATTTTGTTTTTGATAATGAAATGCTTGCATTAGTTTGTTATTACGGATTTAAAATAGGAGAGTTAAGCTGCCCGACGAAATATTTTCCTGAGGCATCATCAATTAACTTCTCTCGTTCCTGTAAATACGGGTTTGGCGTTTTAGGTGTAAGTTTAAAGTATTTCCTTGCATACCTCGGGATATATAAATCTAAAATCTTCAAAAAAACAGCAAGAAAACTTGATATAAATGCAGAATTGCCTTACTACCATAAAAAGGATGAAAATTAATAATTTATACAATTAAATATAAACCTGTTTCAATAATTGGAGTTATGAGATTCCGATTAACTATTAATTGCGAGTTCAATTGCTCTAATCATACTGTTTGGATTTGCAATATTTTTTCCTGCAATATCGAAAGCCGTACCGTGTGCAGGAGATGTTCTTAAGATATCCAGCCCTATTGTAGTATTTACGGCATTATCTTGTTCCAAAAGTTTTATTGGGATTAGTCCTTGGTCATGATACATTGCTACAAAACAGTCATAATCACACTTTTCTTTTAAACAGTTTGTGAAAAGCGTATCAGACGGGAATGGTCCTTTTATGTTAATTCCTAATGATTGCAACGTTTGAACCGCTGGTATAATTTCAAGTTCCTCTTCATCTCCAAATAAACCGTTTTCCCCTGAGTGCGGATTTAATGCACAAATTGCAATCCTTGGATTATCAATTTTCAGTTGAGTTTTAAATGAATTTGCCAACGATTTAATTTTATTCACAATCATTTCTTTTGTAATAAAAGTCGGAACATCTTTTAGTGCAACGTGCCTTGTGAGCAAAAGAACAGAAAACTTATCACACATAAATAACATTTCAGCGTGTTGGTTTATATTTGCTAAATATTGCTCTAAAACTTCTGTCTGCCCCGAATAATTATGACCTGCCATTTGCATTGCATTTTTTGATAGCGGTGCCGTAACAATTGCAGAAATTTCTTTATTTATTGCTAAATCACACGCTCTTTTTAATGTACAAAAAGCAAACTCTCCTGCTTCTTCCGTTTCTTTTCCTAATTTTATGTTTTCTTTAGAAAAAGGAATTTCAAGAGTTTCATAATCCTTTTCTAAGCATAAATCAAAATTTGTTTTGTAATAATCAAAAATACATTTATTTGCAATTAAAACAACTTTATCTTTAGGTAAATCTAAAAAATTAAGTGCTTTTATTGTAATTTCGGGAGATATTCCGTTCGGGTCGCCCAAAGTTATTGCAAATTTTTTCATTATTTATCCTGTTCAAAGTATCTGACAATATCAATTAAAGTGTTTTGTGAGCCGAGGTTTCCCGATTTTGTTACAATAAACTGACCTTTTGTATCTATTCCCAAAGGAATAGCAGGTGCAACCGTATCCAAAATTTCAAGGCTTTTACACCCTATTGCACGGCAACATTTGTAAGAAGTTTCTCCCCCGACTGTTATTAAAACCGCTTGTTTTTGAAGAAGTACGGATCTTGTAATAGCTGCAAGATAGTCGCAGATTTTAGAAATAAACGTATCTTTTGTCAACTCATATTCAAGAAGCAATGAGTTCAACTTCTCATTATCTTCTATTAACTGTGAAGAATGAAGCACTACTACATTATCTTTAACCAAATTAGAAATAACTTTAGAAGCGATATCTTCAAAATCGTTTGTGAAAATGTTTTCGGGCTTTATTGCAATGAATGAAATATTATCAAAATCATCGTTGTCTTGAAGTCTTTTTATTTGAGCTGCAGTCATCTCTGTTGCACTGCCTGATACTATTAATTTCGGTAAATTCGGAATTTCTGCTTTTCTGCTGATATTTTCATCAGAATCGGAATACCAAATTTTGCTTAATGCTTGAGCACCACCGGCGGAACCGCAAGGTAAAATATTATAATTACTTTTTGATACCGCTAATGCAATCTGCTCTAAATCAGTTGTTGAAACAGCATCAGCAACAATCATCTTTTTCCCTTTTGAAATCAACTCGTTAAGTTTAGTCAAAATCGGGCCGGCACCTTTCATTACCGTATCCAGTGAAATTAAATCAACATGTTGCTTTTTATCTTCGCTAAGCTGCATTTTAAGTAAATTCACGATGTTTGATTCTACAACAGGAGAAAACGGATCCCGAGAAAACTCCGTACGTTGAATAGGTACCCCCTTTAGTAAGTGATAGCCGCCAACTGTCGTTCTTCCTTCCGACGGGAAGGCAGGAAATATAACAGCTGCATCATATTTTAAAGAGTCCAAAATGGTTGAAATTTCAATCGCAACATTCCCTCTTAAAACAGAGTCCATTTTTTTATAAATATATTCAAAATTATATTCTTTCAAGATTGTTTCGCTGACTTTTTCTACTCGTTCAAGAGATATATCAGCCGTAACATTTCTTGTTTCGGTTGAAAGTGCAAAAACTTCCGTATTCAAATTTTCATCAAGAGAAATATCTTCACCAAACGCAACTTGCGTTTTACAACCTCTTAAAAAAAACTGCAAAGCCGTATCGTTTGCACCTGTGAGGTCATCCGCGATAACGGCTATATAATTAGATGTATTCATCCGTTAATTTTCACCCTTTTTGCCTAAAAGACGCATATTATTCGCACGAATAACAAAACGTTCTCTTTGTTCTCCGTCTGCACCCGTCCATTTATTAGAAACAAGGCGTCCGTCTATACAAATTTGGCTTCCTTTTTTTACATACTCACCTGCAACCTCAGCAGATTTATCCCATAATTCAATATTAAACCAGTCTGTGGTTTCTGATTTGCTTTTGTAATCCCATCTTGAAACTGCAACTGAAAATGTTGTTTTAACTTTTCCTGATTCAAAATACTTTACATCAGGATCTTGTCCTGCACGTCCGACTATTACTACTGAATTCATGTTTCCACCTTTTTTAATCTACATGTGAATTATATTCAAAATTACGATTTTTTGCAAAGCATGTTTATTGTGTGTTAAGAATTATTTTTTTAAGTTTAAAATAAATTGTTTTGCTTCTTCTTTGTTTGTTACGATACCTGACAATTGAGCTTCTTTAAGTTCTTTTATAATTATCCCCAATTCTTTTCCTTGCGGAATATTTAATAACTCCATAATTTCAATGCCGTCCAGAAGTTTTTCCAAAGGTTTTATATTCTTTTTACACTCTAAATAGTTATTTAATAGTTTTGTTAAAGCGGTAATATTATTTTTTACGATTTCATCCGTTATAGCTTCACCTCTTGCAGCTAACCTGTCTGCCATTGCCAAAATAATATCATCAATTACATAGCCGTCCATTTTTCTGTAAAATTTCATAATCGCTTTATCTGTAACATCGGGGGCACAAACCATTCCGGACGGATAAATATGATATTTTATTAAGGTCTTAATATATTCAATTTGTTTTTTAGAAAACTTTAAATCTTTTAAAATCGGGATAACCAAATTAGCTCCGATTTCATCATGTTTTATAAATCTGTGCCTATGAGTTTCTTCATCAATTGTCCAGCAAGAGGGCTTACCGATATCGTGTAAAAATCCTGCAAGTTTTAAAAACGCAAACTCTTTAACTCCTGCGTATTTTTGTATGTTTAAATATTCTTTTACTTCTGCATTAGAATTTTCATATATTAACTGAATTTGACGAACAGTTTCGATTAAATGATGAAGTAAATCCAAATGATGATGAGAGTTTTTAGGAATTTTCTTTACGTCATTATATATCGGAAAAATTTCGCATAATAAACCGCAATCATCAAGCAATTGAAGAGCTTTGTCGCAGTATTCTCCCTCAAACATTTTTAACAGTTCAACCGTAACACGTTCTTTTGCCAGTTCATTAATCCTTGTGTGCATTTTTTTTGAAAGTTCCAATAACTCGGGAACGATTTCAAAT
>CAVEOW010000153.1:0-2205 GCA_963617295.1 bacterium
CCTCTGAACTTAGATGTTTATTGTATTGTAGCATCACTAACTCCTTTCTTCTCTATTTTTACTATACTTGAGGTGTTAGTGTTGCGATTACTTCTTGAACGCACTCATAAGAAAATAATTACTAATTGTAAACATTTTTTACCTGTATTTATATTTTATAACAACTTTTTTAATTTTGTTGATTTTAAGCTATGGGAAATAAAAAAATGAATATTTTTGACTCTTTTCAAAATAACAATATAAATAATCCTGCTCCTATACCTGCAAAAAAAATGGAGGACAAAATTATAGGGGTTGTTGTTTACCCTGAGCCGATTAAGAATTATTCAATAGAAAAAGCTCTGGCAGAACGTGATGAGTTTAGAAAAAGTGTTATTGAAAACAGTATAAAAAAAGAAAAAAGAGCTTCCTTTAATAAAAAAGCCTTATTTGTAGCAGGTTGTGCCTTAACAGCTGCTATATTTTCATTTATAAAAAAATAATAATTCTTAACGATTTTAAATCAGGCTAACAAATTTTTTATTTATGCTTTTTTATATTACTGCAACTAAAACACTTCGAGATAATAATGAAAATAAGTTTTAATCCGTCAATAAGTACAATTAATATAAAAAATCAAAACCTGCAAAATAAAAAAACATTTAATATGCAGGATAATTTTGTAAATAAAAATGTTTCATTTAAGGGTGAAAAATCTTTGTTTGATTTATTTGTCGGATTATTAAATCAACCTGAACGCATAAGAAAAATTGATAAGGCGTATGATAGTACCAACGTAAGTGATTATCACAAAACCTTAGCCCAAGAATTACGAAATAATTTTGATGTTGAAATTCCGCCCGAAAACTTAAAAAGTATAATGACTCCTGATGAAGTCAGAGAACTTATTCCGACACTAAAACAAGAAAATTTTATATATTCTCATGTTAACGAAGAGGGAAACAAAACTTATTTTGCGGACTTAGACAGTAACACAAGATTTTCTGACGGCAGAATTACTCTTATTGAATTAATGGATAATGTAGCAAGTTATGCCGATGAATTTTATAAAGCTACGGGTAAAGACTATGTATTCGCTATTACTGACAGAGATTCAACCGATAGCGTTCAACAAGCCGTAAGATTAATCGGGGAAAATCCTGAAAAGTATGCCCATGTTAAATTTATTCCCGCATTAAAAATGACTGTGTTACAAGAAGATGAATCAAGTGAAATCGGATATACAAACAGCGAAATGATTGTTTACGGAGTTAATCCTTTCTCCGAAAACCTTAGAAATTATTTAGAAACTTCAATGGATAACAGATACGGGATGATTTTAAACTACTTGAAAAAAGTTTGTACAATGCACCCGAGCTTTTTATTCAATATCCGAAAATTCATTGACAAAAGTGAAATGGGCTACACTCAAGGTTATACAATTTCTAATTTATATTGGCAGGCAAAAGATTTTGAAGAGAAAAAATTAATGCCTGAAGATATGGATGAAGAGGAGCTCGCTTTTAATACAAACGAGGCTGAAACCATTTTAAGAGAATTAGACCAAGTTTATATGTCTAACAATGTTGACCCTAAAAAACAAGTTTATAACCTTTCGGAAAGTGACTCTTATAAACAAGATGTAAGAAACGTATTTACTGTTTATGAACCTGAATACGCAAATAAAGACAATTTTGTGAACATGATTAACTGTTTGGGGAATGAACCCCAAAAACCTACAATAGCCGTTGCTGCACCAATTTATTTATCTCACTACCTTAAAGATGAAACAGAAAATGACTACACAAAAGTTGTGGATTTCATTAAAGATATGAAATCAAAATCAAACGGCATGTTGATTGCTTTTGAAAGCATAGTTCCTAAATATAGCCGTGATAATAATTTAACAGCAAGAACAGTCAGAACTTTTAACAGGTTCCTGAGAAAAAATACAGACCTGAGCGAAGTCGGCGGAAGTATTATTGTTAAATTAGCAAGATAATTTACTTAGATAAATTATAAGTAACAACTACATCGTTACCTTGTTCGGATATATAGAGAACATCATCTTTTATATACAAAAAGTACGGTTGAGATACCTTATCCATAAATACACTTACATTTCCGCCTTTGGTAATTTTTAAAATGTTGTTACCGTCATAGTTCGCAACATATATGTTGTCATATTTATCAATTGCCAAACCGACAGGACCGTCTAACAAATAA
>CAVEOW010000153.1:2215-4621 GCA_963617295.1 bacterium
CAAATAATCCTTAACGAAATTTGATTTTTGTTTCTTTTTATCAACTTTTATAATTGCGTTACCCGAATAGCTTGCAACAAACATATTTCCGTCAGAATCAACTGCAACACCCGCAGGTGATGAAAACTTATCTATTACAACTGTTTTATTTTTGTTTGCAGTTGAAACTTTAGAGCGTTCATACTGATTTTTTTGTTTGTCAAAGAGCTCTTGTGCGTCATTATACATTTGTTGTGCAATGTAATATTTTTCATAATCATCAGGAATATATTTCAAATACTTAATTGCAAGTGCATAATTTTTTCTGTTATATGAAATTTTAGCTGCTTGCAATATTGCATCATAATCACCGGGATTAATTGCAAGTATTTTTGTATAAATGTTGTATGCTTCATCAACTTTATTTTGCATTATGTAAATAGAAGCAATGTTAAAATAAGCATCTGTCATCTGAGGATAAATAGCTAATGCCTTTTGAAATGAAGCAATTGCATTATCATACGCTTTCATTCTTGTATAAGAAATACCTTGCTTATATGCGGCTTGTGCCTTAACCATATCTTCTTCCGGTATTTCATCATACTCGGCAAACACCATGCCTGTTTTGCAAACAGCCAAAAATGCAATTATTGCAACTGATACAACTATCTTTTTTATCATTTACACCAATATCTTTGAAGGAATACTATAATCAAATTGTACAGCTTCTTCCAACTTAAAGGCAACATTTAACAATTTGTTTTCATTTAAGCAGTTTGCTTGAAGTTGTAAACCGATGGGCATACCCGTACTATCTAAACCTACAGGAATATTCATTGCGGGAATTCCGGCTAAGTTTGCGGTAATTGTTGCGATATCCGTTAAATACATGCTTAACGGATCTTCAACTTTTGAGCCGATATCAAATGCAGTATGCGGGCATGTCGGAGAAATTAAGACATCAACCTTTTCAAAAGCCTTATCAAAATCTTGTTTTACAAGTCTTCTTACTTGTTGAGCCTTTCTGTAATAAGCATCATAGTACCCTGAACTTAAAGCATAAGTTCCGAGCATTATTCTTCTTTTTACTTCATCGCCAAAACCTTCAGCTCTTGTTTTTACATACATATCATAAAGATTTTCCGGATTAGGGGTTCTGTAACCGTATTTTACACCGTCGAAACGTGCTAAGTTAGAACTTGCTTCCGCAGTTGCAACTACATAATATACAGCAATTGAATATTTAATAAGAGGAAGTGAAATTTCAACAATTTCAGCACCCATGGATTTATATGTTTCAACAGTTTTTTGTATTGCTTTTGCAACATCAGGAGCTAAACCCTCAGAACATAATTCTTTAATGTATCCGATTTTAACACCTTTTAAATCATTTCTTAAATCTTTTGTGAAATCAGGAACAGGTTGATTTAAAGATGTAGAATCTTTTTCGTCATGACCTGCAATTGCGTTCAATACCAAAGCTGCATCTTCAACTGTCTTTGTAATAGGTCCTATTTGGTCAAGTGATGAAGCAAACGCAATTAACCCGTATCTTGAAACTCTTCCGTAAGTTGGCTTTAAACCGACTAAACCGCAAAAACTTCCGGGCAATCTGATACTGCCGCCTGTATCCGAGCCTAACGCAACAGTAGCTTCTCCTGCTGCAACAGCTGCAGCACTACCGCCTGAACTTCCTCCCGGAACCTTGTTTAAATTCCACGGATTTCTAACAATTCTGAAAGCGGAATTTTCATTACTTGAACCCATTGCAAACTCATCAAGATTAGCTTTGCCGATAATCGGAATTAAATTTTTCTTTAATTTTTGAGTAACGGTTGCATCAAACGGGGAAAGAAAATTTGCCAAAATTTTGCTTGAAGCCGTTGTTTTATAAGATTTCAAATTAATATTATCTTTAAGAGCTAAAGGAATACCTGCTAAGGACGGAATTTCTTCACCTTTTGCGATTTTTTCATCAACGGTTTTTGCCGTATCAAGTGCATATTCTTTTGTTAAAGAGTTATAAGCTCCGATTTTTTCATCAAGTTTTTCTATATTTTTATATACTTCTTCTACCAATTCAACAGCACTAACATCCTTATTTAATAATGCTTTTCTTTGTTCGGCTGATGATTTTGTAACTAATTCTTTAATATCCACTTTTTTGCCTTTCATGCTCTATTACTAATATTATAAATTAAAGATGTTAATTTAGTACAATGAATTTGTTTGTCGAGCAACGTCACATTAAATTTCAATCTTATTACACTAATTTAATAACCAAGATTTATAATTGCAAGTCGGATAATTGCACCAGCCTGCCTTTGTTAATATAATTTTCCTCATTATTATCAGACAGTGTCTGTCATACCTTAATGCAATACCAAAGTTCGCATAAGAAGATGCTCACTTGCTGTCGTATTGCAT
>CAVEOW010000154.1:0-4601 GCA_963617295.1 bacterium
GCCTATTACAATATGGGGCTTGCTTATAGAGGCAAAGCTGTGTATATGGGCGAAGATACCGCTATCTCAATAAAATATCTTAAAAAAGCAAAAGAATCTTATGAAAATGCAGAAAAATATTTAAAGGATGACTATGATAATACCTTTAACTTAGCATTAACAAATCATTTATTGGGCAGTTATTCGGAGGCTGCAGGCGGTTATTGTGATGCAATTAACATAAAACCTGACAGTTTTGAAGCACATTATAATTTTGCTTTATTATTAAGAACAATGGACGAAAACAAACTTGCATTGGAAGAATTTGAAAAAACAACAATGCTTCTTGACTATTACGGGAATGAAGAAAAAAATAAATATATTTACGGGATTATTGCCGAAACAAAAAGGCGAATAATGAAAGATGGCGGGTATGACTATTTAAAACAAAGGGTTGATTCAACTTCTTTAGCGGATAGTGATATTGTATATTCTAAAGGAAAAGTTGTAGTTTCCAAGCAAAAAGAATATAAAATGAAAGATTTACTCAAGTGTACTTATAAAGCGGGTAAAAATGGCAAAAAATAACGAAATAATATTTTTAAATAAATTAGCTGAACAGTTGTCTAAGAGTGTTTCCGTTGGAATTTTAGGAGATGCATTAGAAAAAATGTTTGCTGCTTTTATGGATATAAAAACATTGGATATTATTGTTTGGGATAATAATAATATGTTGTTGCGTGATTTTATCCGTGAATGGAAAGTTTATGATAACAGTCCTGATAATATTGCAATTAATAATGTTTATAATTCCTTATCCGCAAATAACGGAAAAATATTTTTCTTTAATGAAGAAGAAATTAATCATGATATCCCTAATGATGATTTTATAAAAATAAAAGAAAATGTTGATGAAGAAAACAGTATATTTTTTCCGCTTATTTCAAATGGAGAAGTTTTCGGAATTTTAAAATTAAATACGAAAAAGAATGACTATACAAAAGAGTATTTTTCCGTACTCAAAATCGCTTCGATTTTATTATCCGGAGCAATTGATAATCACCTTTTGTCAGAGCAAATGGAAATAAGTTTAAATTTCTATAAAGCGATGAAAGATATCGCTAAAATTATAGAAAGTCAGTATGATTTATCATATATAATTCCTCTGATTGGGGAAATGATAGACAGGTTTATGCCATCACATCTTATATATATATTTATAAAACAAGATAACGAATATAAACTTGTATGGCCGATTGCGTGTAAAGATACCCATGTTTATAAATTACTTGAAAAAATTAACAAAAAAGAAGAGTACATAATTTCCGAGGATTCTAAAATCGGAGTTTTTCCGATTGTGAATGAAGAAAATATTTTAGGTGCGATTGTTGCATACAGTAATATAGATAAACTTCTTCAAAAAGATATTGATTATCTTGTTCAACTTACAAGACAATCAGGAATGACAATTCATAGGGCAAATGTTTATGCGGAAGTATTAAAATATGCAACACTTGACGCACTTACAGGATTAAATAACAGACGACAATTTGAAGTCAGATTAAAACAAGAAGTTTCAAACAGTAAAAGAAACAATTTACCTTTATGTTGTATGATGATAGATGTCGATTACTTTAAAAAGGTAAATGATACATACGGACACGCAGCAGGTGATTGTGTGTTGAAAGCGGTATCGGAAATAATAAAAACAGAAATAAGAGAGTATGATATTGCTTGCAGGTATGGAGGAGAAGAGTTCTTTATTTTCTTACCTCAAACTAATTTGAATGAAGCTGTTCTAGTTGCTCAAAGATTGAGGAAAGTAATAGAAGAAAGTAAAATGGATATAAGAGAGGCAAAAGTAGAAAATGTGCCTTTCCTTAAAATAACAGTAAGTATTGGTGTATGCCAATATGACGGTGCAGAAAGTGCTTCTGCATTTGCACAAAATGCCGATAAAGCACTTTATGAAGCAAAAACATCAGGAAGAAACAGAGTAATAGTAGCCTCTGTATAGAGTAGAAATATATGAAAAACAGTATAAAATACACATTAATAAGTTTATTGGTAATAGTCCCGTGTGTTGTGGCTATATTAGTTTATAATGATAAAATTGTTCAAGATTCGCCAAAATATTATTCAAAAGGGGTTGAACTTTATAATTCAGGGGATTATCAAAATGCATATTACGTCTTTGGTAAAATCAAATGGATAAGCCCGTTATATCAAATGTCATTGTTTAAACAGGCAAAAGCGGCACAAAAAATCGGAGATTATAATACTGCGGTTTTGAAATATAAATTGTTCTTAGACAAAAATGATAATTCTATTTTTGCAAAATCCGCAAGATATAACCTTGCAAAATGTAATTATCAATTAAAAAAATATGAAGAAGCAAAATCTTTGTTTGAGTCAATCCGTGTAAAAGAGGGAAATACATCGGGTGCTCATGATTATTTTCTCGGGATGATTAATAAAAATACGGATAAAGAGCTTGCTGTTAAATATTTTATGGATTATCTGCAAGATGATTCAATTGAAGATAAAAGTTATGAGTTTGCAGCTGCAGAAGAATTATCTAATATTGAAAAAGACCTTGGAGAAAATGAAAGACTTTTAATCGGGAAAATATTTTATAAAAATAGGAAATACGGAAAATCACTTGAATATTTTTCTAAACTTCCTCAAGAAAAATGTTGGGATTATTTAGTATTATCAAACCATTATGCAGGTCATAAGGTTGTTGCTAAAAAACTTATAGAAAATGGGATTGCAAAATATTCACAAAGTATTGATGAAAAAAATTTGAATAAAATTTATGATGTTTATACGTCATATATGACGGGGGCAAAGCTAAAAAATTGGCAATTTATGTTAAAGCTGGTTCAAAATAATTCTTTAAAAGGAGAAGATTACGTTTTATATAAACTTGCTTCAATCTCTGCTAATGATAAAGCTACAGGGTATTATTCCGCAATAATGACAAAGTATCCTGACTCTGCTTATACTCCTGAAGCAATGTGGAATGTATTTTGGAGTGAATATTCAAAGAAAAATTATGTCAAAGCAAAAGAAATTGCATATAAACATTTGAAAACATATAAAGAAGTTAATTCAACAACAAGAATGGCTTTTTGGATTGCTAAAATACTTATAAAAGAGAATAAAGTACAAGAAGCTCATAATATATTATCAAGACTTGCTACAAAATATCCTGATGATTATTATGGGTTAAGAGCTGATTATATAATCAACAAAAAAGGTGATTTCTGGCAGACTGATTCGGATAAAAGGTTGCCTGAACAACCACAGAATATAGAATTTCCGATTACATTATCAGATTTGAATATAAAAGATTTGAAAATGATAAATACTTTGTTTGAAATGGGTGATTATGAAGTATGGCTTGATGCTGATTTTAAGAATAAGATTGTTGAAAGCTGGTTTGAATTAAAGAAGGATAAAAAATCACGTTCGGCAGTATTGGCAAGAGATGCTATTAAAGAGATGGCAGTGAAACCGCCATATTATAGTGCAGCATATAAATTGGCTTATCCGCTTTATTATATGTCCGAATTAAATGTTATCGCAAAAACTTTGGATATAGATCCATATTTCTTAATTTCTATAGTTAAGGAAGAGAGTCATTTTGATGAGAATGCGAAAAGTTCAACAAATGCGGTAGGGTTAATGCAAATCATGCCTGCTACGGCTAATTATGTGGTTTCAAAATTAAATATGGAAATTCCTGCGTTAGCGGGTATTGCAAATCCTAAAACAAACTTATTTATAGGAAGTAATTATATTAAATATCTTGAAGACAGATTTCATGATGATTTGTTGGTCACGGCAGCTTATAACGGAGGAGAAGGGTCTGTTAATAAATGGCTAAGAGCGTATGGGTATGATGATAAAGATGAGTTTGTAGAAAACATTCAATTTGAAGAAACAAGAAACTACATAAAGAAAGTCTTTAGAACATATCACATGTATAGAAAAATATATAAATAAAAGTATTTCGTGATAGAATAGAGTAAAATGTCTGAGTGGCGAAATTGGCAGACGCGTACGATTCAGGTTCGTATGGTGCAAACCATGTGGGTTCGAGTCCCATCTCGGACATTTTTTGTTTTATTTAGATTTTGCGAAAAGGGACGAGAACCCAACCGAACAGAGTTCGGTAAAGGTTCAAGCGTGAGTGAGCAGAGTGCGGAGCGTTGACGGCAAAATGACGTAGTCATAGAAGCCGGCAAGCGAAGACACATTTAATGCGAACGAACAAGAAAGTCCCATCTCGGACAAATAAAAAACAACCTTTAACAAGGTTGTTTTTTATTTGTTTGTATGTAGGCTTTAAGCTACCTCCCTGTGGGTTCAGCGAATTTGCGTACGGACGAACAAAATTCTTGTATTGTGATAAAAACACCATGAATAAGGGAAAGAAGTCCGGATAGCGAACAGATTGAGCTGACTATGCCGATAGGCATAACAGCGAAACTCTGCGAGCGTAGAGCAAATTCAAGACAAGTCCCATCTCGGACATTTTTTTATTTAGATTTTTTGAAAATATATAAAATAAATAATAATTTTTAGGGGTTAATCATCCCTCACTTGTATTAATT
>CAVEOW010000155.1:0-4590 GCA_963617295.1 bacterium
TTCATTTCTTTCGGAGTTAAGTTTAAGCATTTTAAGAAATCTTCGCTTGCTTTGCCCCATTGATTTGCAATGAAAGAATCACCTCTGTCGGCTACTCTTACGTTAATAAACTTATCAATAACGCCCGTACCTTTATTCATAGGTTCAAGAGCTGTAAATAATGATAAAATTTTGTATTTTACTTGTTTTAATGTGCTTACTTGTTTGTCTTGAACTACCTTGTTGATGTTAGCTTCAATGGATGACATAAGTTTCATTTGTTGACGGCGGCTTCCCGGTGCAATTTCTTTTGATATTATATCTGCAACTTTTTGAATAGAATTTTTTCTCATCGCAATTTGCAGATTAGAGTTGTTTTCTGCCATACCTTTAACAGTTTCAACGATATCAACATTTTTAGGTAAGTCTTGTATTGGTTTTCTTAATGCTTCTGTAATTATATCCATATCAACAGAAACATTTTGGGTCATCTTATTAAGTTCTTTAGCTATTCCGTTAATCATTATAGAGTTAGAATTTGCACCTGCTAATCTTTCTGTTAATTCAGGAATAGTTTCATTATTTAAAAGTTTATGTCCGTTTTTGTCTAAGTATCTTGATAATCTTGCTCTTTTGAATACACCTCTGAGTCTTTCGCCTAATGTTTGAGGGTCTTGAGGATTTAATCTTTCTACTGCCAATTGAGTTCTGTCAAGATTAATTTTATCTATAAGATTGCTTACCGGTTTTTCTAATCTGTTACAAGCTAATGCACTCATAATCGGAGTAGCAAAACCTGCTGTTAACATCCAAAGAGTGTTTCCTTGGATAGCTGTTTTCTTTGCTCTTTGTTTTATGAAGTTATCTCTGTCGGGAAGATTTTTATTAACGCCGAGTTTTTCACCCATTTTGTCTAAATCTTCTCTTGAATATAAGTCGGTTAAGTCATATTGAGGGTCTTGGTGAAGCATTTTCTTACGACCTTGTGAGTCAATATACTTTTGATGAATGTCAACACCTGTTCTTGCTTTGATTGGAGCTTGAATAGCTAATTTAGGCCACAATGCCATAGAAGCAAAGAATGTTCCAAATCCTACAAATTCCATTGCTTTACTTAATTTTAGAGGATTTTTAATGCACAAATAAGCAGCTAAGCCTAAAGACCCTGCTTTCATTGCTAAGTCATTTATTCTGCCTAACTCGTGGTCATTTGCTTTACCTTTTACGGCTTTGCCTATAGAAACTATATCTTTTTTGAAGTCTTTTGCATATTCAACCGGTGAACCGAATATTTTGGAAGGTAATAATTTAGCTTTATCTTCAAGCGGTTTTACTTTTCCGTCGGTACTGATGTTGAAACCTGCCCAAGTTTGGTTTGCAGGCTTTCTTACGGATTGATTTTCGACTATATTATTTAGTAAATTCGCCATACTAACATACTACCTTTTCTCGTTTCGGATCAATCAGCGGTGAAGCTCCCATTCTTTTTGACCCCTTATCTTTATTAAAGTTAGAAAGTGTTATAAAATTGCCTAATAAAGTCATGCCAATGGCAACTCCAAGTAGGGCTTTGCCGGCAATGCGAGAGTATTTGTTGCCATTATTAACAAATTCTTTGCAACTCTTAACAAATCTTTCACCAAAATCTTGAACAAATGGCTTGTATTTTGCACAGTTTTCTCCTGCCGCTTTAGCTGCCGATTTTATTTTTGCATAGTTTTTTACATTCTTAAATCTTGCAACAGGATTGATTAATAATTCTTCAAACGGTTTCTGCATTGCAACACCTACTGCAGTTGCAGCCCAAAGATATGAAGTAATTGTTGAAAACAATTTTGTTTGAACAACTTTCTCTCTGATTCTTGGTTTTACTTCTTGGTCAGAGTGTTCCAAATCTCTTGTGGAAATTTTCATTTTCTTTGCAACTCGGTCAAAGTATGCGTTTCTGTTTTCACCGTAGAATTTATTGTCATAGAATAAATCCCAGCGAGGGAAATCAACGCTCTCAAATGCTTTATGGTATTCTTTTGAAACTAAATTATCTTTATTGTCTTCATCAGGCAATTCATATACAGCTTTTTCATAAGGAAGATTAACATCTATGCCAAACTTATGTTTTACGGGATTTTCAATGAGTTTTTTTGAAAGGTTTTTAGCAATTCCGTATAGAGCAACTCCTATACCCATTTTTTTACCGAGTTTTAAAGCTCCTTGTGCGTCAGACGGATTAAAACATGTCGCAGCCAAATTGAAAACACTAATCATTGCAGCACTACCTATAAGATAAGGTACTGTACCCATTGTTAAAAATTCATAAAAGTTTGCGTTTTTACTACCTTTCATGCCCTTTTTGGGATACTTTGTAAACGCTTTTTGTAACTTATCGGATTCTATCTTTAAATTGGTTAATAATGGGACTTTAGAGTGTTCTTCTGCCATTAACCTGTCTTTGTTTTCACATTCGCTTTTCTTTGTTTCATTGTTCTTCTTAAATGAAACAGGTGCTTTGTTGAATATGTAATTTTGTACTCTCGGTTGAATTCTGACCATTTTGCCTCACATATGAATACCCAAAAATTTAAGACTTCTAAATAAATATTATTGCTACTTGCAGCCGCCAAATCAAAAATATTTTACAATTCTTAATACACATTTTACTTAAACTTTTAATATTGATTATTGCTAAAAAAAGAGTTAAATTATACAATATAAAAATGTAGATAACTATTTAGTAATAAAACTTTTTATTCCTATCGATAATTATTTACAAACATTATCAAATTTAAGGAGAAAACCATGTACGAAGACGAAAAGCTTATTTGCGAAGATTGCGGAAGTGAATTTGTATTTACCGCCGGCGAACAAGAATTCTATGCTGCAAGAGGCCTTGTAAATAAGCCAAAACGCTGCCCGGAATGCAGAAAGAACAGAAGACAAAAAAACAGAAAAAAATTATATGAAGTTACATGTTCTAAATGTGGCTGCCAAACAAAAGTACCTTTTAAACCTATAGAAGGAAAAGAAGTTTATTGCAAAGATTGCTATGCAGCTATGAAAGAATCTCAACAAGCATAAATTTTTATAACATAGAAAAAGAGATACCTTTTTGGGTATCTCTTTTTGTTTTAAAACTTTTTGGCTTATTAGCCTATTGCAGAAAATGAACCGCAGCTTGAGAATCCGCCGCAAGATGAGCCGCTTGAAAAACTTGCAGAAGCACCGCTGTTATAAGCTACTGAACCTGCCGTTTCACCGCCGCCGTGGTATGCTACAGAGCCTGCTGTTTCTCCGCCTTTTGATGGTGAAAATAATGCAACATATCCGCTCTTTCCTGCACTAAAATTAAATAGTGAAACATAACCGTTGTTCATTTCTTCTCCTAGTTAACCGTTTTTTAAATCGTTCTACACTTATATAAAAACATTTTTTTAAGTCGAAATTCAGACATGTCTTAATTTGTTACATTAGTTAACATTATATTTAAGAAGTATGTATTTATTAGATTTTTAACCTTTTCCCGTATTCAATATCTTCTTCAATTTTATTATTTAGCAGTCCGCTTGTTGGGGTAAATGTCATTTCTCCAAAATAAAGATCTCCGTCTGTTTCAAGAAAATCGACTCTTACAAATTTAAAATCTGAAGATAATATCTTTGCATACTCTATAATTTTATCTAAGTTATTCGGTTTTGGTACTTCTTTATCCCAATACGGGAAAAGTGAAAACGGAACTCTTTCCCACTTTGTGTTGAACACGCATACGCCATAAAGACCTTTTACTTTTTGTCTGTCCTCAAATGTTGGCATGTAGTCTTCTATAAATTGAACTTCTCCGTTGAAGCACCATACAAAATACTCGTGGTAAGTTCTTTCATCTTGGGGTTTTAAATATTCTTCAACAAAAATTTTTGGTTCTATATCTTTGTATTGAGGTTCTATTCCGTGCCAAAAAGCGTAATTTCGAGACAATTGTTCTTTGTAATACTTTGAAATTTGTCTGACCTTTTTCTTGTTGTTTTGAAATTCTTCTTTGTCAGGTATATAGATAGTATTTTTGCAGGCATGATTTGTTTTTAATAAAAATGTTTCGGGGCATTTTGAAAAATCCAGTTTTTCAAATGATGTAGCAATATCATATACTTTTGCAATTTTTAAATCAGGTAAGATAGAGGTAACGTAATCTTTTGCCTTGAGTTTATCTGTCAGAACTCCTTTTTGAGGAATATTATCGTGTAGTTTTAAATATTGAATTTTTTCAGTTAAAGTTTGCGGATTTTCTAAATTCAACTTTCTTTTTAATTCCATTTTGTAATATAAGGACAAAATGAACGGATATGTTGATTTTGGCAATCTCTTTTTGATTTCGCAAAAGAACCTTGTCTTTAAAAATTTTAATTTTAGCTTTAGCGGGTGATTATAATATTCTGAAACAGGCATTCTAAATCCTCTCATCACAATTATTATACTATGATAAGAAATATTTTGTTGCATTAATTATTTATAAAGTGTAAGGCAGGCACTGCATTACAAAAAAAGAAAAATTATATTTGTTTGGCATACTTTGCCTATCAAATAAAGCCCTTGCGACCCTGAAACAAGTTCAGGGCGACA
>CAVEOW010000156.1:0-4574 GCA_963617295.1 bacterium
CATTTAGAGCTTCTCAAATGTATAAACCTCTCCAAAAAAGTATTTTAGTACTTGGTGGTGGGATTGGTGTGTTTGGAACTTTTTTTATTAAAGAAATGCGTAAAAACTACCCAGATGAACACATTTCTGTTGACATGATTGAAATTGATAAAAAAATGTTTGAAGTAGGACACAAATATTTTGGAATAGAAAGACTTGATGATTTAAACGAATATATAAAAGACGCAAGAGTATTTCTTAATGAGCAAATAAATAAAAAAGATACAAAAAAATATGATTCAATCTACGTTGACGTTTATAATAACAGACTTTGTATCCCGTTCCATATTATAACAAATGAGTCTTTTAAAGAAATGAAAATGTTATTAAACAAAGACGGAATTATAGTAATCAATTTAGTAGGTGCAATAGACGGAAAAAACTCCAGAGTCTTAAAAAGCATATACAAAACATTAAGTAATAATTTTAAATATGTAAAAATTCTAAAAGTCCAAAATATAAAACCTGACTCATTCCAAAACATTTTAATATTGGCTTCGGATAAAATAACTTTATATAAAAATCGTTATTATGATGAATTTAAAAATGTGATATATGATAACGAAATAGATACATCATCAGTGGTAAGTATAACCGATGATTACTCCCCACTATTGAGATATTCTTATACAGGAAATTATAAATAATTTATTTAATTATTAAGCTCCCGATTGAATATACAATATAAGCGACAATCCAAGCGATTATACATTGCATTGCAACAACCAAAACCGCATATCTTCTGCCGAGTTCTCTTCTTACGGTTGCAATTGTAGCTACGCAAGGCGTGTATAAAAGTGAAAATACCAAAAATACAAACGCCGTTAAGTGAGAGAACAACATCGGCAATTTATCAAGTTCACCGTTAAGCAATACTGTTAAAGTACTTACAACACTTTCTTTTGCCATAAATCCTGTTAAAAATGCCGTTGAAATTCTCCAATCCGTAATTCCAAGCGGTTTAAACACAGGTGTTATAAAGTTGCCTAAAACAGCAAGCAAACTTTGAGAAGAGTCAGTTACAAGGTTTAATCTTATATCAAATATTTGCAAGAACCATATTATAATTGTTGCATAGAAAATGATTGTAAATGCTTTTGTTATAAACCCTTTTGCCTTAAAGTAGATTAATCTGTAAACATTTTGTATCCCAGGCATTCTGTAGTTAGGTAATTCCATAACAAAAGGAACAGGCTCGCCTCTAAATACCGTATATTTCATTATAAATGCAAATATAATTCCGACTATTATACCGATTAAATACAAACTTAGAATTACTAAAACTTGATTTTCGGCAAAAAATGCAGCGGTAAACAAAACATAAATAGGAAGTTTTGCAGAACAGCTCATAAAAGGAGTTAAGAAAATTGTCATTTTTCTATCTCTTTCAGATGGAAGTGTTCTTGTTGACATTATTGCCGGAACGCTGCAGCCAAAACCTATAAGCATAGGTACGAAACTTCTGCCTGATAATCCGATTTTACGCAATAATTTATCCATTACAAACGCAACTCTTGCCATATATCCGCTATCTTCCAATATAGATAGGAAGAAGAATAGAACTATAATAATAGGCAAGAAACTTAATACCGCACCGACACCTGCAAAGATACCATCTATTATTAACGAATGCACAACAGGATTTAATCCGTATGCAGTTAGCATAGAATCAACATACTGCGTAAATGCGTCAATTCCTGTTTCCATTAAATCAGAAAGGAAACTTCCTAACGGACCGAATGTAATATAGAAAATACCTGCCATTATTGCTAAGAATGCTAAAATTGCAGTGTATTTACCTGTTAATATTTTATCAGCATTTCTTGAAAGTTTGTCGCCGATTGTTTCTTCGGGTCTATAGACATACCTCGCAGATAATTTCTCAATAAAAGAAAATCTCATATCAGCTAAGGCAGCGTAGGCGTCAAGCCCTCTTTCTTTTTCCATTTGCGAAATAATCTCGTTTAAAGATTGAACATCATTATCTGCCAAATTAAGTGATTTTAATATAAGAGAATCTCTTTCCGCAAGTTTTGTTGCTGCAAATCTGACAGGAATTTCCGCTTCTTTGGCTTTTTCTTCAATAAGGTGGCTGATTGCGTGGATACATCTGTGAACTGCCCCTTCTTTTCCTGCGTCTGCCTCACAAAAATCAACACGTCCTGGGAATTCTTGATACTTTGCAACATTAACAGCGTGTTCAATTAATTCATCCACACCTTCATTTTTTGAAGCCGAAATCGGAATAACAGGAACTCCAAGTGCCGCTTCTATACCGTTTACATCAATACTTCCGCCATTTTTATTGATTTCATCCATCATGTTTAATGCAATTACCATAGGAACATTAAGCTCTATCAATTGCATTGTTAACAACAAATTACGCTCAATATTTGTAGCGTCAACAATGTTTATTATTCCGTCAGGTTTATCTTGAAGTATAAAATTACGGGTAACAATTTCTTCACTGCTATATGGTGAAAGAGAATATATCCCCGGTAAATCCGTAATAGTAAGTTCTTTATGATTTTCTACAACACCATCCGTCCTGTCAACGGTTACTCCGGGGAAGTTTCCGACGTGTTGATTAGAACCTGTAAGTTTATTGAATAATGTAGTTTTACCGCAATTTTGGTTACCTACAAGAGCAAAATGCAATTTTTTTTTAGGTTTTGCATTTTTATTCTTTAGAGTCGTATATATTTGAATTTCACCTTTTTGAGAGTGTTCAACCTCTTCACCTGCTTGCGTTTTTCTCGGGCAATTATGTGCTTCGTGAATGTCTGTTATGGCAATTTTAGAAGCGTCATTTTTTCTTAATGTTAATTCATATCCTCTTAATCTTATTTCAAGCGGATCTCCAAGTGGAGCTGCTTTTACAAGAGTAACTTCCACCCCCGGAATTAACCCCATATCCAAAATATGTTGTCTTAATGCTTGGTTATCACAATCAACAGACTGAATAACAGCATCTTTTCCGACAGACAATTTATCCAATGTTGTTTTATTATCTATATTATTCATTTCATACCTCAGGTTTGAACACTTTTATAATAATACAAATATTAAAGACCTGTTAACCTTTTATTTTGTACTCCATTATATAATCATCCATTACAAAACCGTTTCCGATATCGGTTACAACAGAGTCTATAGTATCAAAGTTCCATTTTTTATAAGCATTTATGGTATTTGTATTATATTTATTAACAGTTAAAATTATTCTCTCGTAATTATTTGATTTTGCGTAATCTTTAATAAACTCAAAAGATTGAGTACCAAGACCTTTATGCCTGAATTCTTTTTTAATATATAGTTTAGAGAGAAACAGGTAATCTTCTTTCCTGCTAAGTCCTATATATCCTGCCTTTTCATCATCTACAATTATGTAAAAATATGTATAATGCTCATTTTTAATTTGTTCTTTTACTGCAGATTCTGATTGGAATTTTTCTACCATATAATCTATCTGCTCGGGAGATAGAATAACAGTCCAATACTCATGCCAGATTAAAGAGGCAAGTTCTGCAAATTCTTTAATATCTTTAACTTCTTCAAACTTAATCATATTAACATTTTTATCACCAATATTTCTTAATGGCAAGTTTGTTTTAGCTTTACAAAATTTAACCAATTTAGGAAATAAAGCAATTTCAATTATTTACCGTTTTATTAAAACTGCAAGAAAGGCGGGAATATGTTAATTCAGGGCATAAACAGATTTAATTCAGTACAATATAATAATTTACAGGCAAAGAAAAATGATAAACCACAGGTTACAACTCCGTCTTTTAAACAAGGTGAATATATTGACCCTGCAATTTCAAAAGATACATATAGAGCCACCTTTGAAGAAAGTATAAAAAAGCACAAAGATAATATCTTTGCACATTTAGATACGGTTATGATTGACCATAACGGCAAAAAAGTCAGTGTTACGGAAGCATTACAGACTTTATTTCCAAAAGAAGCAGAAGAAGTTCACTATACAAATTTAAAACATAAAACAATGCGAGAAAACGTTGATGATATTGTGAATAACGGTTTTGATTTTTCAAAAATCACACTGACAAATTATGGTCCGGGGGTTTATTTTGGCTCGGAAGGTAATATTCAAATCTACCAAGGTGATACACTAAATGCTTCTTTTAACGGCAAAGCTACAACAAGTTTAAACATTAAAAGTTATAACCAAGTCAGAGAGAAACTTGAAAACGAAGTAAGAAATTACTTTAGAATGGGTTTTACTGACATAGAAAAAGTTATGATAGAACATGAAGTTATAAGTACTGCCTTAAACGAATATTGCAGAAACAAGATTGTTGATGAACTTGGAATTGACGGCGTTATTGCTCCTGAAGTCGGCTACTTCGTCGTATTTAATCCAAATTCAATAACAGATGTTAAAAGAGCATAATTAAAAGTTTTTAAATAATGATTTACTCTTTATAAATTTTATCAAAACTCCGATATATGTCGTTATTATTACACCAAATATAAAATAAAAATATGTTGTTATAATCGGACGATAGAAC
>CAVEOW010000157.1:0-4571 GCA_963617295.1 bacterium
AGTAATGTTTTCAGAGGTAACAGAAGCCATATCCTCTATATTTGTTGATTTTAATAAGGCTTGGAGTCCTTTATTTTTGCCCCTTTTAATCAACTCAATTCCCATTGCTACAATTGTTCTGTTTTCGCCTGTTAAATCAACTATATCTCCAATTGTTCCTACAGCAGCAAGAGAAAGTATTTCATGTACAAAATCTTGTTTATTATATATCTCCAGTAATTTGCAAGCTACCTTAAATGCAACTCCGACACCTGCCAATGTATTTAACGATTCCAAATCGGAGAGAGACAAATCAGGTTGCAAAGAATTAGGTGCTTTAGGGTTAATTATAGCAAAAGCATTCGGTAATACAGCAGGAGCCTCGTGGTGATCGGTAATAATAACATCAGTTTTAAATCCGTTTGCAAAATTTACTTCCGTAACATTTGAAATCCCACAATCAACTGTTATTATAAGTTTTGATTTTCGTTTAGAAATTATGTTGACAAGTGCTTTTGTATTTAATCCGTGGCTTTCATTTGCCCTATCAGGAAGATAAAAATCAACATCCGCCCCTATTTGTTTTAATGTAAGATAAAGAAGTGCTGTTGACGTTATTCCGTCAGCATCAAAATCTCCAAATACGGTAATATGTTGATTATTATCAATTGCAAGTTGTATTCTTTCAACTGCTTTTTGCATGTCCGTAAACACATCAGGCGAAGTTAAAGGAACTTTTAAAGGATTTAAAAAGCTAATAGCCTTTTCCTTAGTATTAATCCCTCTATTTGACAACAAAACGGAAAGTATGCGGTTACCCTCACATACTTCCGATAATTCCTTATTTACTTCCTTTTCTTTTATATCCCATATTTTGCGGAGTCGCATTTTAAAACCTAATCTTCTTTTTCGTGGTTAAACAGTTCTTCCTGTTCAAGTTCCTTTTTTAATTCTTCTATATCTTTATCTTCTTTTATTTTATCTATAACAATCTTTGCCATTTCTTTTGCAATGATTTTTTGAGTTTCCGCAGGTGAATTTTGCAGCATATTAATTGCCGCTCTGACGGTTCTGTCGATATCATACCATCTTGAATTAGCACGAGTATCCATTCCCTCTTCAACAGCTTCAATAATTTCATTTACATCCGTATATTCGCTAAAAGCAATGTTATGTTCTACTATAATTTTAATTAAGTTAAGTGCAACTTTTATTTGAGTTTCATCATCAGAAGCCTCAAGTGTTTTCATAGAGCGTGATAAAATAGGATCTTTATCATACCATCTTCTTTGCATATTGTTGTACTCATCTTGCATAGGATACCTCTCTTTACTAACCGTTCTTAAAAATTACTCCAAACTCCGCATTAGGATAACGCCAAGTTATATTTTTTTTATCGCAAGCTATTTTGCAAGCTCCGCATTCTAAGCAATTTTCATATCTTATATTCATTATACCTTTTTTTTCTTCCCATTCATATACATTTGCAGGACAAATATATGTGCAGCATTTATCTTTACAACGAAAGCATACATCATTATTTACTGATAAATGACTTTCGGTGTCTTTATTATATTTCAAAGTTGCTAATTTATCATTAATATTCATTTCTTAAAACATTTCTCCAATGCAAATAAACCAAGCGGAATTGACTTAAATATTGCTCCCGACATAATAATTTTTCTTGCAAATCTTCTGTATTTTTTATATTTCGGAACATCATCAGCTTCCGTTAAAACTTTGAAAAATTCTTGAGCCAGCTCGGGATACAAATTTGTTAAAGTTTTAATATGTTTTTTTATAAACGGAACTGTATTTCTGTGAGTTTGTAAGTCTTTTAAAACGATACTGTTCTTTAATTTTTTATAATAGTTTTTTAAAAATTCCGCAGAGTGGTCGTGTCTTGTTAATGATTCAATTGCTGTTTCAGCAGCGAGTTTACCGCTTAACATAGCAAGATTTGTACCTTCCATGTGAATATTATTTACTAACATTGCCGCATCGCCTGCAATCATTACATTATCATCATAAATTTTAGGCAACTTTATAGCTCCGCCCTCAGGTATCATGTGAGCTGAATATTCAATTGTTTTCCCGTCTTTAATTAACTTTGCAATAGTCGGATGTGCTTTTAACTCGTCAAGAAGCTCGTACGGAGTGATTTTTTTCTTCTTTAAGTCATCCAAACTGATACCGTATCCGATTGAAACTGCGTCTTTGTCTGTATAAATAAAACCCATGGCGAAAACATCTTTTAAGGGTCCGCCTACTACCTTGCAGCCGCAACCGCCGTTATCGTCTATGCCAAAACGGTCATTTATAACTTCTCTCGGTAATTTTATAACCTCTTTAACTGCAAGCGTTACATCTTTGTCTTCTATTTCTTTTCGCAAGCCGATTTGTTTTGCGAGCAGAGAGTTTACCCCGTCTGCCAATATTACGATTTCGGCATAATACTTTTCTTGTTCTGTTTCTACCCCGATAACCTTACCAAATTCTGTAAGCAATGATTTTACAACAGTTTTAGGGGCATAATAAGCACCTTGCCTTACGGCTTGCTCTACACACCACCTGTCCCATTTAGAACGATTTACGGTAAATGCTTTATAGGAACCTTTTTCAGAACAATCGGATTCAAATATTGAAGCATTATAGTCTGTTAACATGTAAATTTTTTGAGTATTAACAGCTCTCTCTATCGGAGCATCTTCCCAAAATGACGGAAAAATTTCAGCAGTTTGTTTTGCGTAAATAACTCCTCCAAACATATTTTTATCACCGGCTGAATCACCTCTGTCAACAAGTAATACTTTTTTGTTTGCTTTTGCAAGAGTAATTGCCGCACTGACTCCGGCAGGACCTGCTCCAACAACTATAACATCTACAATATCGTTTCCCATTTTTCCCCTTTGTTTATATGTTTATTATACACAGAATAAGACACGATTGTAAATGTTAATCAAATAGTTACATTTTCATTGCCAATGCAGATTGTAAATAAGGGCAGTTCTAATAATTTACTTTTTGTCCTCCTAACATGAAAACTTTTTAAAAAGTTTGCAAAATTGTCGTTGGAGTTTTCCTCAAAAATAAGACCCTTGCAACCCTGAAACGAGTTCAGAAATGTATTCTTTGATTATTAATACACATGTCATTCCGGAAGATTAGAAAAACGAGTGTTAGTGTAGTTTTTCAATCTGTCAGAATCTCTTCCGATTACTGTCTGATTAGTAAATCAGACCTATAGTTGGTTATTGATAAGTATGCAACCATATATGAAATTTCGTAACTTCACTTATTGAACAGTTTTCAATTTTTGAATTCTTGCTTTTGCGTATTCTATTTTTTCACTTTCCCCGTAATTATCAGAAGGAACAAGTCTTATGAATTTTTCGTAATATGATAATGCATTCTGCGGTTCTGATAAGTTATCGAAAGCTTCTGCCAAATAAAAATATGCACTTGTATTATTCTTATCAATATCTATAGCTTTATATAAAGGAGCAGTTGCCTTTGCATACTGGTTTTGAGAAATATAAACAAGTCCTTTATATAAATAAAGGGTGGAACTTTTCGGATTTATTGCAAGTGCTTCATTTACTAATCTCATTGTTTCCGTGTAATTTTGCATTTCAAATGACGATGTAATTTGCGACATATATTTATTCGCAAGTTTTGTATTTATCGCATCCGTTAAAGAAAGTGCAAACTTATGATTTGGGGAAACCTCAAATGTCTTTTTTAAATATTTTTGAGCACTTTCATAATCTTTTTCTTCATAAAATATATATGCAAAATAATAAAATACATCCGCATTATTCGGATAAAAAGTCATAGCTTTATTTAATTGCTCAAAAGCAACTCTCTTATTCCCTAAATAATAATTAGCCCTTGCCATACCCCAAATTACATACAGATTGTCCTGATTTGCACTTTCAAGTACTGATAGTGCCTGAGAATATAATCCTGTATTCATAAGAGAATTGGCTTCTTCAACAGGTTCATCCGATAACTTTGCCAGCATTACATTATATTTTGAAATTGTTTCATTATCATCTGCTTTATCTCGAACTTGTTTTAATGCTTCATACGATTCTTGTAACTTTCCGTTTCGTCTGTATATCTCCGACAACAAAACAAATCCGTCAGCATTTTCGGGGTATTTTTTTACTAAAATATTCGCATAAGATAACGCCCCTTGGATATCATCATTTTTAAGCAATATATTTGCTAATTTTGAATAACACTTTTCTTCATTTGAAAATTCACTCGGAAACATTTTCTTAAACATGTCTTTTTCCGAAATGTTCTTTGCCGATAATATTTTATATAAAGAAAATGTAACTTCCTCATATTGAGGTTTCAATGCTAAGACTTTAGTGTACTCGACAACCGCTTCATCTTTTTTATTAATTTGAACAAGATAATCAGCCTTTAATTTATGAAGTATAACATTATTGGGGTTTTGCATAAGCATTTTATCTATAAGAGAAACGGCTGTTTCATAATTCTGAGTTGAATTGAAAACCATATCAGCAGCATTTGAAAATAGATCTTGATTGTCAATTCCTCGTGAAGCTGCGAGTAAATAC
>CAVEOW010000158.1:0-4561 GCA_963617295.1 bacterium
CAATAGAAATTGAGTGTCTTCGTTGGTACAAAATGGAGATACAATAAGTGCCAATATTAGAATGGTTGAATAAAGAAGAAGCAGTTAAAACTGCAGATAAAGTTCCTTATAGAGTATTAAAAGCAAACAAAGAATTATCTTATGGTGAACAATCAGAAAATATGATAATTAAAGGGGATAATCTTGAGGCTTTAAAAGCATTGTTACCATATTACAAAGGGCAAGTTAAGTGTATCTACATAGACCCGCCATATAATACAGGTGGAGCATTTGAACACTATGACGATAACCTCGAACACTCTACTTGGCTATCGCTGATTTATCCAAGATTAGAATTGTTAAGAGAACTTTTAGCAGAAAATGGTTCGATATGGATTTCCATTGATTCTGATGAATGTCATTACCTCAAAGTTATATGCGACGAAGTATTTGGCAGAAAAAATTTTATAGATGAAATTATTTGGCAAAGAGCATTTGCCCCTGTTAATTTAAAAAAAACATTATCTCGTAGTCATGATGTTTTATTAGCTTATGCTAAAAATTATGATGATAGTTTTGAATTAAATAAATTATCACGTTCTATATCTCAAATGGCAAATTATAAAAATCCAGATAATGATCCAAGAGGTGTTTGGACATCCGCTGACTGTACTGTTGGCCCTGTAGTTGAAGAAAAACTATATGAAATAGTTACGCCGTCTGGCAGAATCGTAACACCACCAGACGGAAGATGTTGGCTCTTTACAAAAGAAAGATTTGAAGAAATGACAACAGATAATAGAATTTGGTTTGGTGCAAAAGGTAATAATGCCCCTCGAGTAAAAAAGTTCTTATCAGAAGTCAAGCAAGGTGTTGTTTCTATGACATTATGGTTAAGAGATGAAGTTGGAGATAATCAAGAAGCCAAAAGAGAAATTAAAGCCTTTGGCTTTAAAACAGTTTTTGATACACCAAAGCCCGAAAGATTATTACAAAGAATATTAACACTTGCAACTAATGAGAAAGATTTAGTTCTTGATTCTTTCTTAGGTTCAGGTACAACTTGTGCTGTTGCTCAAAAAATGGGTAGAAAATATATCGGTATTGAAATGGGTGAACACGCTATAACTCATTGTGTACCAAGAATGAAAGCTGTTATTGACGGTGAACAAGGAGGTATATCTAAAGCCGTTAATTGGAATGGTGGAGGTGGTTACACTTTCTATAATTTAGGCGAAACTATATTTGATGAGAATGGTAATATCAACAAGCAAGTTGATTTCAGAACCTTAGTAAGCCATGTATGGTTCACTGAAACTAAGACTCCATTAGCTAATTATGAAAAATCACCATTGCTGGGAACTCATAACGGAGTTGCTTATTACTTGTTATTCAATGGGATTTTAGGTGATAAGAAACCTGATGGAGGGAATGTTTTAACACAAAAAGTATTAGATTCCTTACCAGTATATGAAGGCAAGAAGGTAATATATGGTGAAGCAACAAGAATGAATACTGAAAAATTGAAAGCAAACAATATTGTATTTAAGCAAACACCGTATGATGTAAAGGCAAGGTAATATTAATGTTTCAATTAAAAGAATATCAACAAAAAACGTTGGATAAATTAGAAGAATATTTAAAGCAAGCAAGATTATTTGGTGCTAAAAGTTCTTTTAATGAAAATTCTGAATCTAAAGCAGAATATAAAACAATAAAAAACTTAGAAAACGTTCCATATATTTGCCTAAGACTTCCAACAGGAGGTGGTAAAACATTTTTATCAGCTCATAGTATTAGTATTGCATCTAAAAATTATTTAGAGCAAGATTTTCCTGTCGTTTTATGGTTAACTCCATCAACAATTATTAAAGAACAAACTGTTGAGACATTAAAAAATCCTAGCCACCCTAACAGAAAAGTTTTAGAGTCTGCTTTTGGTGGAAATGTTGCTATTTTTGATATTGCAGACTTTGTAAATGTAAGACCTCATGATTTAAAAAGCAAAGCTTGTATTTTTGTTTCTACAATTCAATCTTTTAGAGTTGAAAATAAAGAAGGTAGAAAATTATATGCACATAACGAAAATTTAGAAACCCATTTTGCAGGCATAACAAATAATACAACTTTTAATTTAGATAGAATAGAAGATGGTACTGATAAAGGAAAAATTAAATTTTCTTTTGCTAATTTATTAAATATCCATACTCCTTTAGTTATTGTTGACGAAGCACACAATAATACTACAAATTTAAGTTATGAAGTAATGGATAGAGTAAACCCATCTTGTATTATAGAATTTACAGCAACTCCATCTAAAGAATCTAATGTTTTACACAGAGTTTCAGCTATGGAATTAAAAGCCGAAGAAATGATAAAATTGCCGATTGTTTTAACTGAATATCCAAGTTGGCAAGAATCGATTGAAGCAGCAATAATTAAAAGAAAAGGTCTTGAAGATGTTGCTAAATTAGATAAAGACTATATTAGACCCATAGTTTTAATTCAAGCAGAAAATAAAGATAAAGAAGTAACTGTAGAAGTTATAAAAAATTATTTAATTGAAAATGGTAAAGTTGAACCTGAAAAAATTGCAATAGCAACAGGAGAGCAAAGAGAACTTGATAGAATAAATATTTTAGATACAAATTGTCCTATTGAATTTGTTATAACTATGCAAGCATTGAAAGAAGGTTGGGATTGTCCTTTTGCTTATATTTTTTGTTCAGTTGCAACAGTAAATTCAAAAACCGCTGTTGAACAATTATTAGGTAGGGTATTAAGAATGCCTTACGCAAAATCAAGAGAAAAGTCTGATTTAAATAAAGCATACGCATTCGTTTCAACTACAAGTTGGCCTAATGCAGTTGCAAAATTATGCGATAATCTAACAAATATGGGTTTTGATGAAACAGAAGCAGAAACTTCCCTTGAACCAAATCAAGAAAAGTTAGAGTTAGGAGAAATAAAACCTGTAAAACAAACTTTTACAACAAAAATTGACACTACAAAATTAACAGATGAAGTAAAACAGGTATTAGAAATAGAAACAAAAGATGATGGTACATCAACTATAAAACTTGATTTTTCTATTCCTCAAGAAATTATTGAACAAGTTGAAAAAGTAATTGACAAAACAGACGTTATAGCTTTCAAAAGAACAGTTGCTGTTCTTAAAAATAAAACAATAAATTTAACACCATCAGAAAAAGGAGAAATTATTGAAGTTCCTCAATTAAGGTTATTTATTGACGGAGAGTGGGAACTTGCAGAAAAAGATATGTTTTTACCTAATGGATGGAATTTATTAGCTTACCCCGCTATTTTTGAGAATGGTGAATTTGATATAAGAGATGATGGCAAAACAGTTGAAATCGACATTAGCGGAAAGACAATAACAGAAACTTATTATCAAAATACACTAAGTTTGAACTTAGAACATATAGAAACTAATTGGAGTAATTCTGATTTATCAAGATGGCTAGACAGAAAAATTGTTCAACCTGATATAACTATGCCTGTTAAATTGGAATTTATAAGAAGAATTGTTGAATACTTAAATTTACAAAAAGGAATTTCTCTTTCAACACTAATTATGAGAAAATTTTTGTTGGCAAAAGCGATAGATAATAAGATTAATGATTACCGTAAAACAGCTTTCGCTAAAGGGTATCAACAAACATTATTTGATAATTTAGTACCTGTTGAAACGAGTTTTGATTTTTCTTTCAAATTTGGGCAATATTACCCTGCAAGAGAGAAATATACAGGTCGAAAATCTTTTAATAAACATTTTTATCCTATTATTGCAGACATGAATGGAGAAGAAGTTGATTGTGCTATTGAAATTGATATAATGCCGGAGGTTAAGTATTGGGTTAGAAATATTGAGCATCACCCAATGGCATTTAATTTACCAACATCCACTGATAAATTCTATCCGGATTTTGTTGCATTATTAAATGATGGCAGATTATATGCTATTGAATACAAAGGTGCAGATAGAATTTCAAATGATGATTCAAAAGAAAAAGACAATATTGGTAAATTATGGGCAGAAAAAAGTAACGGTAAATGTTTGTTTAAAATGGTTACATCTGAGAAACAAGCTGGTAAAAGTATAAGTGCTCAAATTAGAGAAGAATTATAAGATTTTAATAATGCAAATAACTATAATTTAAAAATTGTTGTGGTAAAACATATAGCATTTTACCTTATAAATATCTACTTCAAAAACGGATAGAAGTTAAAGAAACTAAAAAACAATTTGAAATTTCATATACACTACCTTTAATTAAGGGACTCGGAGGTTTTCATGACAAATGAAGTTTCAAAAATTTATCAAAATATTTAACAGACACCTTCGGAAAAGGTTTTTCTGAAGCCAACTTAAAGAACATGCGTCAATTTTACGTTACTTACCCTGAATTCGACAGACAGTGTCTAACGAATTTGTCTTGGACAAATATTCGTACAATCATTAGAATTAACAACAAAAAACTCACCTTTCGGTGAGTTAATTGGCTGGGACGGAAGGATTCGAACCTCCGAGATGCCTGAACCAAAACCAGGTGCCTTACCA
>CAVEOW010000159.1:0-4555 GCA_963617295.1 bacterium
ATTGTACGAGGTGGAAACTTAAAGACGGAAGCGATCTTCCGAGTGATTATAACGGATTTTTTGAGGATTGTAATAAGTTATGGAAATCATATTATGAAACATTGGCTACTGTGAAAATTTGTAAGAATAATGCTTATTCAAACGGTTGTATTCCAAAATATAAAGGATTGAATGAAATATATGCGGCAAGTCATTCGGATATGTCGGATTATGATGTAACGGTAGCCACATCTTCAAATGCATTTTCTAATCAAGACAAAATCCTTAGAGGGTCAGCTATTGTTTTGAATGATGGAATGATTATATTTACTTATTTGACTGAGAATGCACAATATTTTGCTGTGGATGTTAACGGACAAAAAGGTCCTAATAAATGGGGAACGGATGTTTATGTGATACAACCCAAAATGGTTGACCGTTATTCTCCTCCGATATTTTATCCTTATGAAGCATTAATGGATAAATTGAAAGATAAAGGTGGACTATCGTATGAAGATTTATTATATAAATACAATAATTAATTAACAAATAAGTTGTTGCCGTGTTGCAAATTAGAAAATTCCCAAAGGTATAACAGAACTTTATTCATACTAATTTTAGGGTTTATTATTTTCTCTTTGATTAACAGAACAGTTGAAATAACATACAGAAATAACAACAGTATAATAATTTTAATTATTGAAAATACTTTAAGTTTAATTATATTTTCACCTGTTTTTATTGTTTTATTATAAATTTCTTTTGCTATAGTTTTTTCTATTTCAACTACTGACATGATAAGTTCTTTCTTATTAATAAGTTTATTAACAATAAGTCCTGTTACATTCTTGAAAATACTTCTACATCAAGGTTATCAACCGTATTTGCCAAAAAATACGCACTTGAAGCTATCATTGCGGCATTATCGGTACAAAATTTCATTGCAGGAGCATAAATTTTATAGCCCTCATTTTCAAGTGCAAAAACCTTTTTTCTTATTTCCGAGTTAGCTGCAACACCGCCTGCTAATACTATTGTTTTTGCATTAATGTTGTCTGCTGCATTTTTAGTTTTCTTTACTAATACAGATGAAACATTTTCTTGAAAACTTGCTGCAATATCTGCAACAGGCAATTCATCGCAGTCTTTTTTTAAGTGTTGAATTAATTGAAGAGTAGCTGTTTTCAATCCTGAAAAGCTAAAATCATACTCGTTATGGAGTTTCGCCTCAGGCAGTTTAAAAGCGTGCGGATTTCCGCTTTGTGCTAATTTATCAAGATTTACTCCCCCGGGGTAAGGTAATCCTATTAATCTTGCAACTTTGTCATAGGCTTCCCCAATTGCATCATCAATTGTTTCCCCGATGATTCTTTGTTCTAACCGGCTTTTAACTTCAATGATTTGAGTATGACCACCGCTTATAAGCAACGCAACGAATGGCGGTTTTAAATCCGTATTTAAGTAATTTGCACAAACATGTGCGTTTAAGTGGTTAACTCCTATAAACGGCTTATCGTTTGCAATAGCTAATGCTTTCCCTGCATTCATTCCAACGAGTAATGACCCGACCAGCCCGGGCCCGACCGTTGCAGCAAAAGCTGTGATATCATCCGCTGTCATATTTGCCTGTTCAAAAGCCTCTGCAATTACCAAATTGATTGCCTCTAAATGTTCTCTTGCCGCAACTTCAGGAACAACTCCCCCAAACTCTTTATGAGTTTTAATTTGCGAAGCAACAACATTAGCAAGAACTTCTCTTCCGTTTTTTACAATTGCGGCTGCGGTTTCATCACAACTTGACTCAATTGCAAATATTATATTGTCATAATTGCTTTCTGTTCCTATTAATACAGGTTTATCACTAACAGGTGTTCTAAATTCTTTAACAGGCATTTTTATCTCCGATTTTTCTTTGGCTTTTTATATGTTTTATAATATCATTTAAATATAATTTTTGTGAGGAAATATTATGACAAGAGCAATGAATATTACGGAAAAGATTTTAGCTGTACACGCAGGACTTGATGAAGTTAAAGCAGGACAATTGATTACGGCAAAAGTTGATATTACACTTGCAAATGACATAACAGGACCTGTTGCAATTAATGAGTTTAATAAACTGGGAACAGATAAGGTTTTTGATAAGGATAGGGTTGTTTTTGTTCCCGACCATTTTGTTCCGAATCGTGATATTAAATCAGCCGAGCAAGTAAAACAAATCAGGGAATTTGTAAGAAAACATAATATTAAACATTTTTTTGAAGTCGGCAGAATGGGAATTGAACATGCACTCTTGCCTGATAAAGGTATTGTTACTGCCGGAGATATTGTAATAGGGGCTGATTCTCACACATGCACTTATGGAGCATTGGGTGCATTCTCTACAGGAATGGGTTCAACTGACATTGCTTGTGCAATGGCGTCAGGCGATACATGGTTAAAGGTTCCTGCTTGCATAAAAATAGAATTTAACGGCAAATTAAACAAGTGGGTAACTGCAAAAGATTTAATTTTACACTTAATTGGTGATATCGGAGTGGATGGAGCTTTATATAAAACTCTCGAAATCGGAGGTTCTGCTATCCGAAACATGCCTATGGATGGAAGATTTACCATTTGTAATATGGCAATAGAGGCAGGTGCTAAAAACGGAATAATAATCCCTGATGACATAACAAAAGAATATCTTCAAAACAGAAGTATAAGAACTCCTAAATTTTATACGAGCGATAAAAATGCAGAATATGAAAAATATATTGTTTATAATACGGAGAATATTGAACCTACCGTTGCATTTCCGCACCTACCCGAAAATACCAAACCAATATCTGCAGCAGGAGAAATAAAAATCGACCAAGCCGTAATAGGAAGCTGCACAAACGGAAGATTATCAGACATAAAAGCTGCGGCTGAAATCTTAAAAGGAAGAAAAGTTAATAAAGATGTAAGGTTAATAGTATTCCCTGCAACACAGGAAATATATTTAGAGGCTCTTCGTTTAGGCTATTTAGAAACAATAATAGAAGCAGGAGGAGCTGTTTCTACTCCAACTTGCGGGCCATGTCTTGGCGGACATGCCGGAATTTTGGCAAAAGGAGAACGTGCAATTTCTACAACAAACAGGAATTTCGTAGGAAGAATGGGACACGTTGAAAGCGAAGTATATCTGGCATCTCCATATATTGCAGCAGCAAGTGCTATTTTAGGTAAAATCGGCTCACCGGAAGAGTTATAATTTAATACCTTTTTTCTCCAAATCCTCAACTATAAGAGGGGTTAATAAATCCCATGCAGCTTCGGTCGGATGCCAATTATCTTGCATCTTATATTGTGGCTCATCTAAATTTTCGTTTGTTAAACTTGGAACATTAACAACTACAAAACCGTTTTGCCCCAATTTCTCTCTTAATAAATCGCTATATTTTACTCCTTCGTATAAAATAACAATAAAATTAACTTTTTTATTCCAGTGTTTTTCTAACTCTTCTCTTGATTTTACAAAATGTGCAAGTACAAAATCTGTCAGATTATCAGCATTTTTAGGATTATTAATATATTTATTTATTTGAAATGCTTTTATTAATCTATAAAGATAGGAATTGTAGAGTATTCTGTTAAAAGGAAGAAAGTTAGTTAATATTAACTTATCCTGCTTTTTGTCGTATTTGTAATTATACATTTGCCAATATTCAAATGGGGCACAATTGATAGATAAAGCTCTTCTGTAATGGTCATCAATCATTATGTAAATTATGTAATCAGATTGAGGAACTATTTCATAAAATTTTTCGTCTGACACTTGAAAATACATGTTAGATAGTCCCTTCCCTGGGAATGCTCTATTATACACCGGGTGTTTTACCATCTTTGATAATTTATAACTAAAGATTTGATTGTTCTTTAAATATTGTCCGTATGCAAATGAACAACCAAACACTGTTATTGGATTGTTTTTATACTCATTGCCTGCAATAGGGCGTAAATCATTACAAAAACTATCATCATCCTGACAAGTTGAGACATCCGGTATCCGTTCATTTAGAACCGGAGTTAAATTGTATTTAATATTCTCAATATTAAACTTTACACCTCCTTTTGCATAAGTATTTGCACTAATACATATTGCAGACAATTCTGACAATAACAGTAAAACTATTGTAACAACTATAAAATAAATAAATTTTTTCATAATGTTATATGCTTATTGTAACTCTTGAACCTTCTTTATGATAATTACCGCCACCGCATATTGTTTCAACTACCTTAAGCAAAAATTCTCTCGGAGCTTCTTGTTGATTAATATAAAATTCCTGATTTCCCAAGTGGCGAATTTTTATAATCGCTTTAGCACTTTTATCAGCCGGAACATATAAAGAGGCTACTTCTAAATCAAGAAGTTTTTGTTCCGTTTCTTCATTAAAACCGTGAATAAGCTCGGGAAGTTTACCCTTTATCGCAATAATTCTTCCCGTAAATAAAGGTGCATCTTTTTCTCTATGGAGAGCTTTTGGGGAATCTTTCATATTAGAGGCGAAAGTAATTGAATGCCATAAAATGTTCATAATAGCAATATGTC
>CAVEOW010000160.1:0-2944 GCA_963617295.1 bacterium
CTATTGGGGTTGCTGTCCTTTTCATAATGAAAAAACTCCGTCTTTCTGCGTAAATGTTCAAAAAGGTATTTTTAAATGTTTTGGCTGCGGTGAAGGCGGCGATGCAATCAGCTTTTTAATGAAGATAAACAATCAATCTTTTACTGATGTTATAAGGGATTTAGCGGAACAATACGGAATAGAATTACCTAAAGCATACGGGAATTCTAAGCAAAATTCCGAAGAAAAAAAACAAATTAAAGAGCTTTTAAAGGATACATGTGAATATTTTCACGAAAATATCTACTCTATGCCGGAAGCAAAAGGAGCATTAGAATACCTTACAAACAGAGGAATTACCAAAGAAATTATTGATGAATATATGCTGGGATATTCACCCAAGGGATACGGAGAACTACAGCAAAAATTCAAAGATAAATATACTCCTCTGATTTTTGAAAAAGCCGGCTTAACGGTAAAAACAGAAAAGGGTGATGTAGTTGACAGATTTCATCACAGAATAATGATTCCTATCAGAGATGAGGCAGGTTCAGTAATAGCTTTTGGAGCAAGAGCAGTTGAGGCAGGACAAAATCCAAAGTATTTGAATTCTCCTGATACGCCTCTATATAACAAGAGTAGGATATTATACGGTATTGACGTAGCAAAAAATCAAATGATTCAAGATGATTTTGTTGTTATCATGGAAGGTTATTTTGATGTTATAACGGCACAAGCGGCAGGGTTAAAAAATGCGGTTGCTTCTTGCGGAACAGCATTAACGGTTGACCATGTTCGTTTAATTGCAAAATATTCAAAATCAAGAAAAATATACTTGGCTTTTGATACGGATTCGGCAGGTTTAAAAGCTACTCAACGAAGCACGGAAGTCATTAAAGAAGCATTTACGGGGCTTGGCAGCTTAAAAATATTTGACCAAACCTATGCAAGCCTTTCAGATAATAAATATACTTGCGAAATAAGAGTTGTTGCACCGTTTGACAGTAAAGACCCTGATGAATACATTAGAGAATACGGCATTGACGAATATAAAAAATACATAATGAATGCTCCTCTCCTATTTGATTTTCAGCTTGAACAATGTTTAAAAGACTACAATGAAAACTTATCTCCGACAGATAAACTAAAACTCGTAAAAAAAATCATGCCTTTAATTGAGGAAATTCCAAACAATATAGTTCAAAATGAATATATAAGATTAATATCTGACAGAATTAACATTGATGAAAAGGCATTAATTAGGGAAATTAACCGAACAAAAATGACTCAAACGATGTCAGAAAAGGACTTTGTGGGAATTGTAACAAAATCTTCAAATATTTCGGAAAAAGCACAAAAAAATTTATTAAGCTTGTTTCTAACTGATGACAGAAATACAGACATAAAGTTTCTTTCAGAAGTAGTAAAAAATGTTAAATTTACAGATAAAAACTTAATTATTATTCATGAGACAATTGACAAATTGTTATATGGGGTAAATAATGGGGTGGAAAACATAGCACAAGCCCTGTATAAGCAGTTTGCCGAGGATAATAATTTAAAGGAAATAGTAACTGATTTAATATATATAGCTGATAGCTTTAAAAACCTGTCAATAAAGGATTTTAAAGTAGTAGCACTGGAAAATGCAAAGAAAATTCAAGAATGTCAGATTAATGATGAAAAAAAAGAACTGATTTCAAAATATAAAAAATTGAATGACGATGACATTGAATCTATGCAGTATCAAATGCAATTACGCGAGAAACTTAAGAACAAACAAAAAATCGGAGAAAGTATTAATGAGTAAGAAGAAAATTTCAGATTTATCGGTAGTCAGTATGATGGACGAAGAAGAAACAATGGAAAACGAAACTTCCGATACTTCGGGTATTATTATGATGTCTGAACCTGATGCAATGAGCAGAGATAGCATGGACGTAATTATCAATTCCGAAAGAAACAAGATTATCGATACAATGGAAAATGAAGATTTATTTTCCGCCGATATAGCCGAAGAAGAAGATAATGAAGATATTTCCCTGACAGATGCATTATTACCGAAAGGTGTTTCATTTGATGACCCTGTTAGAATGTATTTAAGAGAAATCGGAAGAATTAAACTTTTAACTGCAGAACAAGAAATTGATCTTGCAAAGAAAATTACACAAGGCGGCAATGCAGGTGCTATTGCAAAAAGAAAATTAGTTCAAGCAAACTTAAGACTTGTTGTAAGTATCGCTAAAAAATATGTCGGAAGAGGAATGCTTTTCTTGGACTTAATCCAAGAAGGTAACTTAGGTTTAATCAGAGCAGCAGAAAAATTTGACCACGAAAGAGGTTATAAATTCTCTACTTATGCTACTTGGTGGATTAGACAAGCTATAACAAGAGCAATTGCAGATCAAGCAAGAACAATCAGAATTCCTGTTCACATGGTTGAAACAATAAATAAATTGAAAAAAGTTACAAGAAAATTAGCTCAAGAGCTTTCTCGTAAACCGACCGAAGAAGAATTAGCATTAGAAATGAATATTTCGGTTCCTAAATTAAGAGAAATCGTAAAAGTAGCACAAGAACCTTTATCATTAGAAACACCAATCGGAAAAGAAGAAGATTCAAGACTCGGTGATTTTATTGAAGATAAAGATGCGGATGCACCTGTAAAAACAGTTGCACAAGAACTTTTAAGAGAAGACTTAGCTGAAGTATTAAGCGGTTTATCACCCAGAGAAAGAGATGTACTTCGTTTAAGATTTGGCATGGATGACGGAAGACAAAGAACATTGGAAGAAGTAGGACAATTGTTCGGAGTAACAAGAGAACGTATCAGACAAATTGAAGCAAAAGCATTGCGTAAACTAAGACATCCGAACAGAAGCAAACGTTTAAAAGAATATATTGAAGTTTAAACAAAAATCAATATTTGATAAAAAAACACTTGAAAATCTTAAAATGGATTTCG
>CAVEOW010000160.1:2999-4544 GCA_963617295.1 bacterium
GGTAAAACTCTCTAAAAATAGGCAAAAAAAATGTTTGCAGAGTTTGCAAACATCAAATAAACACGAGGATATTAAGAGAGAGAGTAAAAATTTGTTTGTAATCATTTTGCCTAAGATGGCTGATTGTTTGGTTCTGACTTAACATTGCCTCTTTTGTGTTTTTTTATTTTATTTGGATTTTATCCTTTCATTTTGTTTTAATCTTTACTCTTATATAAAGTTTTTTTTTGTTTGTAAATTGCTTTTTTGAAATAAAATTTGTTAATATTTGTTTACAAAGCCTAAAAACTCCATTTATAAGTATTTTCCGTGAAATAACTAAAATGATATTTGTTATTTTATTAAAGTTGATTCAAAATATGCCGATAGTAAATTTATGTAGCTATAGAAAAGGTGTTGAAATGGAACAGATTAACGGTGCAAAAAAATTTAGTGGAATTGAACAGTCAGCAGGAGAATACATAAAAAAGAAATGGAACGAAGAAAGTAAAGATGTAAATTCCGACGTTCAAAATGTTATGGCAGATATTTCTGACGATCTCTATAACCCTACAAAAAGCGACTATTCACTATATTTAGCGGATGATAATTTGTGGAGTTTTAAAGATGATGATGACGAAAAAATAGATAAAAATGAGTATAGCGATATTTTCACACAATTATCAGATAAGTACGGAGTTGATATAGATCAAGGTAACCTTGACGTATTATTTGATATTCTTGATGCTGATGGCGACGGAACATTATCAAAAGGTGAATATGAATTTCTAATGTATAAAAATGGGATAACAGGTTATTCTCTAATTCATGCATTGGGTACAAGAGATGATAATATTGCAGATCATACGAAAAGCAATGCTTCATCAATATATAAAGGTGCGATTTCGTTTGCTGACAGCGAAGAAAAAGAATCTCTTTTAGGTAAAATCAAAGAAATTTACGGAGAAGACAGTGAGGAATATAAAGCTGTTAGCAATGCTGATGAAAATGAGAAGATTAAAGTTTCTGATTTAGAAGATGATGAAATTAAAAAATTAGCAGAAAAGCTTTCTCAAGAGAATGATTCTTCAATAAAAGATTATAAATCAGTAATGACTAGTGCAAGCTATATAAAACTTGAAGAAATGGTAAAAGAACTGAAAGCAGAAGCAGCTGAAAAAGAAAAAGCCGAAAAAGAAACAGAACAAGGTTCTGATTCAACAGTTTCTGTTGACGATAATTAAAGTGAATCATAGCTTAATAACTGTACAAAGTATGTAAAGGAAAGGTAACTCATGAGCGAAGGTAATATCGAATCATCCGCTGGAAAATATATAAAAAAGATTTATGAAAATCAAGGTACTGATGAAACTCGCAAAGTAACTAAAGCAATGCGTAACATTTCTGATGCTTTATACAATCCTGATACAGAAGATTCCTTATATTTAGCAGATGATAAGTTGTGGGACTACTCTCGTGATGATGACGGAACTCTTGATAGAGATGAATATAATGACATATTTAATCAGTTAAATGATAAATATGGAGTTGAGATCAGTGATGAGG
>CAVEOW010000161.1:0-2597 GCA_963617295.1 bacterium
TTTGAACGTGTTGGATCAGAATATTATTCATCTTCTATGGAGAAAAGAGCATTAAAACTTCATGGGCTTGAAGATGGCATAAATGATAATTCATTAGACAAAGGAACCGTTGTTCACTATACGGTAAATAATTCAACTTGGGGTTGTAAGGGTTTCACTCCGGTAAAGAAAAATGGTAAAATTGATATAGATGCAACTTATGAGAAAATGAGAAAATTATTTCCTGAAAATGCAATAATTTTCACATATCCTACAGATTCAAACTATTGGAATTTGAGCAAATTATATGCATAAAAAATTATAAAATTACTCTGTTTTATATACCCTGTAATAAATTGTATTTTGTGTAGAAACATTGTCTTATAGATAAATAATATTTTCTTTTAAGAAAAGGACAATTTTCTATGCCGAAAAGTGAAGATAATAATATTGAATTAATAATAAACAAAGTAAAAAAAGCTCAAAATGAATATAAAAGTTATTCTCAGACCGAAGTAGATAAAATTTTTAAGGCAGTTGCAATAGCTGCAAATAAAGCAAGAATACCGCTTGCGGAATTAGCTTTTGAAGAAACACAAATGGGAGTAATGGAAGATAAGGTTATAAAAAATCATTTTGCAGCTGAATATATCTATAACAGAAATAGAAAACTAAAAACTTGCGGAATTATAAAAGAGGATGCTATTAACGGTATAAAAACAATAGCAGAGCCGTTAGGTGTAATTGCAGGAATAGTTCCGATGACAAATCCTACATCAACCACGATTTTTAAGACCTTGATATCCTTAAAAACAAGAAACGGAATTATTTTCTCCCCACATCCAAAAGCAAAAAACTGTACAATAGAAACTGCTAAAATACTCTTAAATGCTGCAGTGGAAGCAGGAACCCCCGATAATATAATCGGGTGGATTGAAAATCCTTCGGTTGAACTTTCAACAAAACTAATGAGGAGTAATGATATTGATTGTATTCTGGCTACAGGTGGCGGGGGGATGGTTAAATCCGCATATTCATCAGGCAACCCTGCAATCGGGGTCGGAGCAGGAAATGTACCTGCTATAATAGATGACTCGGCTGATATTAAAATGGCGGTATCATCAATTATTTTATCTAAAACTTTTGATAACGGTTTAATTTGTGCTTCAGAACAATCTGTAATAGTTCTTGAAGGTGTTTATGAAGAAGTAAAAACCGAGTTTGAATATCGTGGTGCATACTTTTTAACAAAAACAGACTCCGAAAAACTATCAGAAATTTTATTCAACGAAAGGGGAATAAATCCAAATATAGTAGGGCAAAGTGCAAATACAATTGCAGACCTTATCTCTTTAAAATTAAACGAAAATAAAAAACTTTTAATTGCAGAAAGAAATGCAATATCGGAAAATGACCCGTTTGCATACGAAAAACTTGCTCCCATACTTACTTTATACAAAGCAAAGGATTTCGAAGAAGCCGTAAATATGGCGGAACAACTTATTTCATTTGGAGGACAAGGACATACTTCCGTCCTTTATACAAGCGAAAATTCGGATGAAAAAACAAATTATTTTGCAAATAAAATAAAAACTTGTAGATTACTGATAAATACGCCCTCTTCACTTGGCGGAACAGGTGATATATACAACTTTAAACTTGAACCGTCATTAACCTTAGGGTGCGGGTCATGGGGAAAAAATTCAGTTTCTGGAAATATTGGTGCTGAACATCTTCTTAATTATAAAACATTAGCAAAAAGAAGAGAAAACATGCTATGGTTTAAAGTTCCGCCTAAAATATATTTTAAACGAGGCTGCACAGAGTCGGCTTTAAAAGAATTAAAAGGTAAAAAACGAGCTTTTATAGTTACGGACAGATATTTGTACAACTCAGGTGCCGTGCAGAAAATTACAAAAGTTCTTGATGAATCGGAAATTCAATACGAAGTATTTTTCGATATAAAACCTGAACCGACACAAGAAAACATAAATAAAGCATTAGAAATAATAAAACCATTTGAAGCTGACGTTATAATTGCACTTGGTGGCGGTTCTCCTCTTGATGCTGCAAAGATAATTTGGCTTATGTATGAGCAGCCTGACATAAATTTTGAAGAAATTTCATTGAGGTTTATGGATATAAGGAAACGAATTTGTACAATTAAAAAATTAGGGCAAAAAGCTATTATGGTAGCAATTCCTACTACGTCAGGAACCGGAAGCGAAACGACCCCGTTCTCTATAATTACGGAAGACAGTTCTCATATAAAATATGCGATTGCCGATTATGCTTTGACCCCGACAGTTGCAATTATTGACCCTGATTTTGTTGATAATATGCCAAAAGGACTAACCGTAACATCAGGAATAGATACTCTTGTACACACAATTGAAGCGTACGTTTCTGTTATGGCAACGGATTTTACCGATTCATACGCTGTTGAGGCGATTAAATTAGTATATTCATACTTAGAAAGAGCCTATAATAACGGAGTAAACGATAAAACCGCAAGAGAGAAAATGCACTACGCCGCAAGTATAGCAGGGCTTGCATTTGCAAATTCCTTTCTCGGTATTTGCCATTCTATGGCACATAAATTGGGTGCTATGTACAAT
>CAVEOW010000161.1:2607-4486 GCA_963617295.1 bacterium
GTACAATGTTCCCCACGGAATTTCAAATGCTTTATTAATAAGACAAATAATAAAATTTAATTCAAATGATTGTCCTTTGAAACAAGGTTTATTTCCGCAATATAAATATCCTAATGCAAAAGAAAAGTATGCGAAGTTAGCCGATGAACTCAAACTTGGAGGAGAATGCATTGATGAAAAGGTAGAATTACTCATTCAATCTGTTACAAAATTAATGAAATCTTTAAAAATTCCAAACTCAATATCAAATTTCGGAGTAAAAGAAAATATTTTTTTTAAAAATCTTGACAAACTTTCAAAACTTGCATTTGATGATCAATGTACGGGTACAAACCCTGTATATCCGCTTATTAGTGATATTAAAGAACTTTATACAAAGTCATTTTACGGAAAAATTTAATATTTTATTTTGATATTGATTTTATTAATTCAAAGATTTCGCAATAAGTATTGATATTTTTTGAATTGGCAGACAAAATAATATTTAATAACTTTTGAGTTGCATTATCAACTATTAGCTCTTTTTTTACACCAAAATTTTCCAGTGGAATATTTAAAAATTCTATAATATGTAAAAAATTATTTACTTGAGGGAATTGTTTTCCGTTTTCTATATTGCCAAGATTTTTCTCGGACATACCTATTGCTTCTGCAAGTTGACATTGGGTAAAGCCTGCTCTCTTACGTGCATTTCTTATTACATTCCCGATAAATTTTTTGTCGTCATAAATCATAATAATTTCACTTATTTTAGGATACAATATATAATTAACAGATATAACCGTACATGTTTCTGATATAATAATAAGCAGAAATATGAAATACGTATGATTTATTAATTCGGAGGGATAAAAATTAAAACAAATTATAAAGTAACAATCATAATTCCTGTGTATAATGCTGAAAAACACCTAAAGATGTGTCTTGATAGCGTTATAAATCAAACTCTTAAAGAAATTGAGATTATTTGTATAGATGATAAATCAACGGACAATTCTCCGGAAATTTTAAAAGAATACGAACACAATGACAAAAGAGTAAAAATAATCAAAAATATAGAAAACAAGGGTACGGGATATTCCAGAAATATCGGGTTAAAAGAATCCCTTGGGGAATATATAATGTTGCTTGATTCAGACGATTGGTATGAACCGCAGGCATGTGAAAAAGCATATACTCAGATTAACAATAACAAAGATGATATTGTGTTCTTTAACTATACTAAAAATTTTGAGTACAATAATACAAAAGAAAAAATTAATGTTGTTGGGGAATTATTTGACATATATAAAAATAATTCAATTGAAATTTCGAAAATTGACAGAAAAACAAGGTTTTTGGGTTCTTACCACTGTATGTCAATATATGATAAAAAATTTCTGAAATTAAATAATATTGAATATACAAATACAACATCTTGTGAAGATATTGTATTCAGAATTAAAGCATTGTCTTTTGCTGAAAATATATCGGTAATCAATGAAAATTTATATAACTATCGAATAGTTTCAAAGAAAATAAAACAAAGAAAAATAATATGTATGGAAGAAACCTTCAATAATATTATACTGGGGCTTAATTACATTTTAAAATCCGAAAACAAAAATTATTTTCTGCCGACATATATTGAAGGATACGGATATAGAGTAGCAGGGGAATTTAAGTTAACTAAAATCTGTAAAACTAAAGATTTTAAAAATAAATGTTTTAATTTAATAAAAGAAACTCTTACAACCTTTAATTCATATTATAATTTTGAAAATTTTTCTCAAACAAAAAAAATATATAAAATTAAAGCATTTCTTAAAGCAAAAAATATTTTTCGAGACCTTCTCAAATTTTAATGAAATCCGACAAAGTATGTTAGAGTAGACATAAA
>CAVEOW010000162.1:0-1431 GCA_963617295.1 bacterium
CCTTATAACTTTTTGTCGCACCGTAAGGGATTTTCTTTAACTCATCCCAAACTTTCTTTTGAAACTCTGTTCCTTTCGGGTTAAGCGGTATATCAAAGGTTTTTCGTCTGCCTTGAAAGTACTCATCTAACTGTTTTATTGTATTATTTGTTATTTCGTTTTTTATATCTAAAGAGAAATTGTCTGCTTCAAAAGAAACAGACAATAAACTCTTTTCATCATTTGTTATATATAATTCGCCGATTGGTGAAGAATATTTGCAACCGTATAACATTAGTTAAATCTTACTCTTGTTAAATCAGCCTTACGAATTCTGATATTTTGAGGAGTAATTTCAAGTAATTCATCATCTGCGATATATTCCATGCAATCTTCCAAAGACATTTTTCTGTGAGCTTGCAATGTAACCATAACGTCAGCTGTTGCACTTCTCATATTTGTTAATTTTTTAGTTTTGCAAACATTGATTTCAATATCTTGCGGACGGTTATGTTCACCTACAACCATTCCTCTATATACTTTAGTTTTAGGTGTGATGAAGAATACGCCTCTATCTTCAAATTGAGCCAAAGCATAAGGGATAGCTTCACCTTGCTCGTGAGAAACCAATGAACCGTTTCTTTGTTTTGAAATGTCACCGGCATAAGGTTTATATGAATCAAATGTGTGGTTCATAATACCTTCCCCTCTGGTCATTCTGATAAATTCACCTCTAAAACCGATTAATCCTCTTGCCGGGATTGAAAACGTAAGCATAGTTCTTCCTTTTGCATTTTGCATGTGAACCATTTCACCTTTTCTGTTAGAAAGTTTTTCAATACAAGCACCTGCACATTGTTCGGGAACATCAATTAATAAGTCCTCATAAGGCTCCATTAATTCGCCTTCAATATGTTTAAAGATTACTTCCGGTTTTGAAACTTGGAATTCATATCCTTCACGACGCATTGTTTCAATTAATATACTTAAATGGAGTTCTCCTCTGCCTGATACTCTGAAACTTTCAGTAGTATCCGTATCTTCAACTCTCAAACTTACGTTTCTTTCAAGTTCGTCATAAAGTCTTTTTCTGACTTGTCTTGAGGTAACGAATTTACCCTCTTGACCTGCGAACGGGCTGTCATTAACAGAGAAAATCATTTGAAGAGTAGGTTCATCGATTTTTATTAACGGGAGTGCGTCTGTACAATTAACATCCGTAATAGTTTCTCCGATATGAATATCGTCAAATCCTGTAATAGCAACGATATCACCTGCGACTGCTTCATCCGTTTCAACTCTTCCTAAGTCCTCAAAAACGTATAATTTAATGATTTTTCCACGTTCAACACGTCCGTCGGCTTTTATAAGATTTACTTGTTGTTGTGATTTTATAATACCGTTTTGAACTCTTCCTATTGCAATTCTGCCTACATAATCGTTGTAGTCGAG
>CAVEOW010000162.1:1522-2296 GCA_963617295.1 bacterium
GTGTTGTAGCTTGGAATTGCAGAGTTTTTGTTTTATCTCCGCTCGGATGTTTAATATTTTCAATTATGCAATCAAGAAGCGGTTCAAGAGTAGTTGACTCATCTTCAAGATTTTTCTTTGCAAAACCTGCTAAACCGTTTGCATATACATAAGGGAAGTCAATTAATTCTTCGTTGTCGGTTAATTCCGTAAATAAATCAAATACTTTATCAACCGCACCATCGGGGTCGGCACCTGTTTTATCGATTTTATTAATAACAACAATAATTTTTATCCCTAATTCTAAAGCTTTTGATAAAACAAATCTTGTTTGAGGCATTGGACCTTCTGCCGCATCAACAATCAATAATGCACCGTCAACCATACCTAATACACGTTCAACTTCTCCGCCGAAGTCAGCGTGTCCGGGGGTATCAACAATATTGATTTTATACCCTTTGTAATTTACGGATACGTTTTTAGAAAGGATAGTAATACCTCTTTCACGTTCCAAATCATTCGAGTCTAAAACTCTTTCCTGAACTTGTTGGTTTTCTCTAAAAACCCCTGTTTGTTTTAAAATGCTGTCAACCAAAGTGGTTTTACCGTGGTCAACGTGGGCTATAATTGCCACATTTCTGATTTTCGTGTTATTCATATCCATTATTAATGTGTCCTAATTCCTTAAACTTAGTGTAAATATACTCACATTGTAGTATAAACATATTTGATAAAACACATAAGAATTTTTTTTGATAATTTTTTGTAAAGGAAAAATGAAATATAAGACATAAG
>CAVEOW010000162.1:2381-4476 GCA_963617295.1 bacterium
GACATAAGTTGTGAAATAATTTTGTGTTTATTTTATGGGGAAAAAGTCTTAAAACTCAATTATATCAACATTTAAAAAAAAAATACTTTAAATTTTGTAAAAAATTTGGTAGAATAAAGAAAATTAAAGAAAGGATTTTTCAATGAGTAATCTTATAATTTTCACTGAAGGACAAAGTCCCGTTATAGAGGAGTTATCAAAAAAGTGTACGGAACTTGATGTCAGAGTTGAAAACATTGATAATGTAAAAGATGTTGAGACTTTTAACCCCGCTGGAATTGTGTTTGATATCCCGATGGATAAATTAAAAGATTTATCAATGATTATGAAATTTCCTGCTCCTGTTCTTACTGTAGTTGATGATATTCCTGAAAACATCACTGTCAGAGCAGAAGCATTTGACTACATCGTTAATCCGGTAAATGAGTATGAGTTCTCTGTAAAAATTAAAAATTTAATTAAAATTAAAGAATTAAGGGATAAAATAGCTAATATATCTACAACTGACGATTTAACAGGACTTCACAACAGAAAATTCCTCGTTGAACGTTTAGAGTCTGAAATGTCAAGGGCAAAAAGATACAATACACCTGTTTCTTGTATTTTATTTGATATTGACTATTTCAAAGTTGTTAACGATATGTATGGCTACGAATGGGGCGATGTTCTGTTAAAGAAAATAGCGGAAATGCTCTCAAACTTGGCAAGAAAAGAAGACGTTGTTACAAGATACGGGGATGAAGAATTTATGGTTATTCTTCCTGATACACCCGAAGAAAAAGCGTTTATTTTTGCTGAAAGATTCAGACGTGATGTAGAGAAAATGTCGTTTATTCCTGCAGGGGAAGAAGAAAGACACCCCGTAAGAATATCGGGCGGTATTGCTTCTTATCCTTATCTTGAAGATATTGATGAAAATGCAAATTCTTTGATAAGATACGCAGAACATGCATTATATAGTGCAAAGAAAAAAGGCAAAAATAAAATAATCCTTTTCTCTCAAGTAAATTTGGACTACTAAAATGCCTATTGCACCTGATAAAAAACCTGTTTCATTTTCTTTCAACAACACAGAACGTTGTCAATCAAGATGTATAACCTGCAACGGGTGGAAGACTCCTGCCGAAATGATGGAAAAGGAGTTGACGCTTGATGAATGGAAAAAAATACTTTTTAATTTGCATAACTGGATGGGAAATTATCAATTTATTATCTCGGGCGGAGAACCGTTTTTAAGGGATGATGTTTTTGATATGGCACAGTATGCAAGTGATTTAGGCGATACCGTAAATATAGTTACAAACGGGCTTGCACTTCCCGATAAACTTGAAAAAGTTCTTGAATCGGCATTCTCAAACATAACTTTTTCTGTTAATGCGGTACAAAATCCTAAAATACACAATACTTCAAGAGGCAGTGATGACGCATTTCAACGCACAATGGATTCTCTGCAAACTTTAAATTACATGAACAAACATAAAAGCGGTCATAAGTGGAAAAACCTCTTTCTCTCGACGGTAGTTATGCCGTCAAATTTAAGCGAAATAAAGCCTATTGCTGAATTTTGCAAGATAGAGGGGATAAGTGTAAGCTATCAGCTAATGGATAACGGAGATGCCTTTTCGACAGCCGTTGATGATAATAAGCAGATATACGGCAAGGATTCGAAAACGGCAGCTCTTGAAGCTATTGATGAAATGATAGAATTAAAAAAACAAGGATATCCGATTTGTAACGGTTTTAGCCAGTTGAATGCTTTTAAATTGTTAATAAATACTCCTGAAAAAATACAGGATATTCAATGTATGGTTGGGGAAAACAATTTTGCTATTGACCCTTACGGAAATTGCAGAATTTGTTTTTGTATGGAACCGCTCGGAAATTTAAAAGACAGTTTGCCGCAAGATTTGTGGTATAGTAAAAAAGCGGACGAAGTTCGTGAAGAAATTCTAAAATGCACGATGAAGTGTCGTCTGTTAAACTGTAATTTCAAATAGGGCGGATATGCAAGAAGAAGTAAAAAAAGAAAAATATATCAGCTGTAAATGGCTGGAGTCGGGCGTATGTTTTGATAACGGAGTATATGGCTCTAATG
>CAVEOW010000163.1:0-4468 GCA_963617295.1 bacterium
GTATTGAGAATGTGCCTGATAGGTATTCAATAATTTTTTGAAATCTATATCTTGAGTGTTAAAAACTTTTCTATTTAGTTCATTTGTGATTTGTAATGCAGTTTTTTCTGCCAGTTCGGGTAATTCAGCCTCAACAATAATATTAATTTTTGAAGAAAATTTGCTGCTTAAATCAATTATGACTTGAGCATTTTCGCTCTCTGAAAAAATTGCATTTAAAAGGTTTGTTTGAATGACAGGGTGCTTTAAAAAGGTTACAAACCCGAGAAGTACAAGACCAAATATAAATAATATTTTTAAAAACTTTTTCATTCTATTCACATTGAGTAAAATTAATTACAGTATATCCGTTTTTAACGGTATTTATCATAATCCCGTTAATATCTTTTTCTCCTTTAATTATAATATTTTTTATATGCTCATGTGCAACGGAGTCGGTCTTTGGAATAAGCCCCATTGTCCAGCTTGGAGATTTTTCTTTAAAATATATATTAAAATTCTTTTCTATTGCGGAAAAATTTTTCTTTGAAATGCTTATAATTATATCATTTACATATTTGTTTTCTTTTGAATTGTATGTTGTTGTGTATTTTATAGGGTAAAGTGTTTCAAAGATAACACCTTTCTTGAGAATAAAACGGAAATCCCCTCCCGACTTAATAACATTTCCGTTGATGTGTTTTTCCTGCTCAAATTTGCAGGAAGCATCTTTAAACGTCGGGATTTTTATTTTTGAAGTATCGGCCGTATGTGTAAAAACATCATCTGCCGCATAACAGAGGGATGTTAATAATAAAAACGAAAATACCGATAACAAAGTCTTTTTCATATTTAAACTTTACAACAAGCAATCTTTTTTTTCAAATTCAGAGGTGCTTCGTATAGACTTTGTCTTTTGTTAATATCAAAACATATTTGCATTGTTTTGGCTTTAAATAATTTTTCACCTGTTTGTTCATCCGTTATTAAATATTTAATAACTAGAGCAGGTTCAACTTCTTCAACTGTTGTTATAACTTTTATTCTTTGATTGAATACGCAGGGTTTTATATATTTCATTTCCATTGTTGCAACAGGGTATGCAATCCCGTCTTTCATCATATCAGAATAGGTGTAACCGATTTTATTCAGCAAATCACACCTTGCTTGCTCTAAATATTTAACGTAGTTTCCGTGCCAAACAACTTTCATCGGATCTAAGTCGTAAAATTGTACCGTAATACTTGTTTCAGTTGAAAAACTCATTTAAAACCTCTTTCTCTATTTTACGAATATACCCGTTGAAAATACTTTGTCATCAGACAGATAGGTATAATCAAATGAAGAGTCTTTTTCTGTAATTCTTAATGTGACTTTTTGATTTGATTTTATAATATTTGAAAACTTTATTCTTTTAACTTCTTTTTTTGACGTATCAACGTGGAAAAATTCTTTAATAAACCAATCCGCAAAATAAAGCTGAACAACCCCCGGGAGTATCGGCATTATATCAAAATGACCTTTGAAAAAGTTTGATTTATCTTTAAAAAGCAAATCAGCTTCATATCCGTTTTCAATTTTTCTTCTTTCAAATACAAAAGGATATGACAAATTTAAGTCAAAAATATGTTTAATTTTTTCTTTATCGGTTTTCCCTGTTGCGGTTTTAGGAATTTCATCTAAAATTCTCCATTTTTTAGGAACAATTTCGCTAAATCCCGATAAATATGACTTTAGTTCCTTTTCTTCTAAATCAACATATTTCGAAACAACTGCACACACAAGGTTCTCATTATGTTTTAGGCAATATGCTTCTTCAACTTTAGGGTGTTTTTTTAGGATTGTTTCTATTTCTATTAAAGAAACCCGTTTGTCTTTAATTTTTACCATTCGGTCAAATCTGCCCAAAATATCAAATTCTCTGTCAGAGATTTTTTCAACAACGTCAGATATTGTTATTCTTCCTTCTTCAAAAAAGTTAGAGATAATAATTATGCAGTTGTTCTCATCTGTTGCAAATGCAACAGGTTTAAAAGTTCTAAAATGCTTGGAATTAAGTTTATAAGCCGAAACACCCGTTTCACTGCTGCCATATATTTCAACGATTGAGGTTGTTTTGTTAAAGAAATCACGAACGGAATCCTTTAATTTATCACCTGCAACGTATATTGCAAAAGGTTGTTTGGTAAAATTTTGACCGTATTTTGCCATTTTTTCAACAAAAGCAGGAGTTGAAACCAGAAAATAATCACCTTTTACATTATCAAGCTGTTCCGGAAACTCTATTCTTTCAGTGCTGATGATGAAATTTTCATATAACGGAATAAACAATTGCATTGTCAGCCCGAACAAATGAGTCATTGCGGTGGTTGAATATACCGTAAACTTTTTGCCTTGAAGTTTAAACTCTTCAATTATGGCTTTTGCTTCAACTTCTATATTTTCGAATGTCCTTGCAATTGTTTTGGGTTCTGCGGTTGAGCCTGATGTAAATAAATGAATACTTGCTTTTTCAATATCAGTTGTATCAAAAATTATATCTCTATCACCGGTAGGGGCTGCTATATTTTCAGCATATACATAGTCAAATTTTAAATCTTTAAATCTGTTTTTATCTGTTAAAAGATAAATTTCTTTTTTAGCAAAAAGTGCGGCAAAAAAATTTACAATAAAATAAAAACCGTTATCGTAAGTTAATACAATATTTTTCGTATTTAAAGATTGAAAAGATTCACATTGAGCTTTAATATATTGTTTTAATTCCGGCATTGTTAAGGGTTTATCCTTATATAAAAGGATAACTTCCTTATCAAATTTATTACTGCCGAATTTTTCCAATATCATAATAAGTTTTTCTTTTTTAACGTAATTCTTATTATATATTCAACTACAAACAAAGTTCCTAATGCAATATAGGAGATAAACCCGTTATAGACAGCCCAAATTTTTTCACTCATACCGACAGTAATAATTGATAAACACAAATTTATAAACATAAAAACACACCAAATAACGGTTAAATTTCTTGTGTATTTTTTTGTATTTTCATTTAATTCCCCCTCTATAGTTTTTGCAAATTTTTGGATGATTGTTTCTTTTGTAAAAAGTGATGAAAAAAATACAATAAATATAAATGAATTTGCACCTACGGGATAAAATTTAACAGCGTGAATTTTGGTAAAATGAAATATACAAATTACAAATAATGTAATACATATCGACAGAAAGAATTTTAATCGCATTGTAACAGATCTTCAACTGCATTTACAACATCTTCAACAGTGTGAATTTGTTTAAACTTATCGGGAGATAATTTCTTATTCGTGAAAAATTGTAATTTAACTGCCAAATCAACGGCGTCAATGCTGTCTAAATCTAAATCTTCAAACAAATTTGCATTAGGTGAAATCAAATCTTTTGAAATTTCAAAGTCATTAATAAGAATTTCCGATAATTTATTGTAAATTTCTTCTTTTGTATATTGTTTAGTCAACTTGGTTGCTCCTAACGTAATCTGCTAAAGTATGAACAGAGTAAAAGAATTTTTTGTTTGCTTCTTTATCGTTGCTCATTTTTAGGTTGTACTTTTTCTTTAAAGTCATACCGAGTTCAAGAGCATCTATAGAATCTAAACCTAATCCTTCTACGAATAGAGGTTCGTCATCTTTTATATCGTCAGGCGTAATATCTTCCAGTTCTAACGATTTAATTATAAGTTCTTTTAATTCTTGTTCAATACTCATAACCTTAATTCCATATTATATTTAATTTATTGCATACTTAAGCCGTAAAGTCAATTTTGTGATGAATAAGATATACATAAGAAAATTTTATATATTTATGTATAACTTATCATCATTTATGAATTTGTCGAAATTCAAAATGTTATACAGTTGACCGTCCTCTACAAATTCATTTGAAATATATTCAGAACTTCCCGTGTATTCAGGATTTCTTATTTGGTTATTTGTAAGATTTTTTATATTTTTTATATCATCAACCAACAATGCAATGTTGAAATTTTTACCTGAAACAACTATTAATTTACTCCCCTCTGCCAATTGAGATGTTTCATTGTTTAAAAATCTTTTTAGGTCGATTACAATTAAGAAATCTCCTTTTAAATTAATTATTCCTTTTATATAGTCCTTTGTATATGGCAGAGTTGTTATATTTAATCGTTTTATTGATGTAAATTCTTTAACATGTTTTAAATCGAGAAAATAATTTTGGTTATCAAGCGTAAATAAAATATATTGGTTGTTTGTATTTATATTAAGCGGAAATACAAACATATCTTGATGTTTTAATGATTGTTCCGCTCTTAACTCTAATATTTGCAACGATTTTTCATCGGTCGGAAATAATTTTTTGTAGTCAACCGTTCCTAATTGAGAACTGTTTTGTGCAATAATCTTGTTTACCTTTGAAATATCAATTATGTTGATTATGCTTTTGCCGTCTTTATATATGTTCCCAAGGATGGACG
>CAVEOW010000164.1:0-4405 GCA_963617295.1 bacterium
AGACCGGATGCCGGAGAAAATGTCATTTCACCAAATTTTATTTCATTATCAGGAGTTATGTAGAAATCTACTCTTACATAATTAAAATCTTTAGATAAGATTTCTGCTAAATGTATCATTTTATCTAAACAATCAGGTTTTTTAATTTCAGTTTCAATTATTGGATGTGAATATGTAAAACCTTGTTTTTCCCAGTCAGTATTGAAAAATGCAACTTTTAATCCGATATTTCTATCCGTCAAATACTGGATAAAGTGAACTTTTCCCCCAAAGCACCATAATTTATAGTCAATCATTTCTTGGTTTTCTTTGCCAATGTATTTTTCTGCAATAATTTTGCGTGGTATTGCAGAATAATGCATTTCAAATCCGCATTTGAATGCATAATCTTCATTCATCCATTTATTGATTTTACTTTTCACATCATTTAAGTCTAATTTTGTTTTATCTTTTACAATAATATTGTATCCGCAACCGTGATTACATTTAAGAACAAATTGATTTGGTAAATTATTGAAATCAATATCTTCAAATTTATCCCAAACTCCAAGTAATGGAATTAAGTATTCCTCTCCAATTTTTTCTTTAATCCAATCTCGAACAAGATATTTATCTGCAAGACGGGTCTTCAGAGGAGTTGAATCATACAATTTTAACCATTGAATTTTTTCGTTAAATGTTTGTGGGTTTTCAAGGTCTAAAGTTTCACCCGTGCGGTTAAAATACCATTCTTTTAACATTTCCGGTCTTTTTTCAACAGGGCAAATTTTAAACTTATCATATTTTTCATATTTTACTTCCTTTTCTTTTTTCTTGTTTCTAAAATTAAATTTTATCCCCAGAATACAAATGACTTTATAACATTTATCATTTGTATAAGAATTTTTAACTGAAAAAAGAGTTTTAAGTTTCATTATTTAGTTCGTCCCTATTGTCGTATATAACAAAGCTCTTAACTTTATATTAATAAAGTTATGAGCTTTTAAAATGGCAATATAACTGAATAGTGGCGAATAAAATTTTTACATTTTTATAATAAATATTACATTTTTATTTTTGTTGAATAATCATTTCCTTTGTGCTAGAATGTTTTAAGGCAATCCGTAATGATTTATTCACAAATTTAATAAAGTGTTAAGAGATAAAAATATTATATTCTTATTGCTATCAAGAAGTTAAAACCTATAAAATGAAGTTGTTATAACTATCATCAATTTGGTCTTGTTCAATTCCAATGTATCTTAAAGTTATTTGTGGAGTTGAATGATTAAAAATCTTTTGCAACATCGCTATGTCTTTGAATTTTTTGTAATGATGATAACCAAAAGTTTTTCGCATTGTGTGAGTTCCGATTTTTTCTTGCAGATGTAGCGACTTGGCGGCTTCTTTTAAAATATAATAGGCACCAAATCTATTTATACGATTATTAAAAATAGTTGTAAATAAAGGCTCTTTGCTGCGTTTTCCTTTGGTAAATTCTTTAATCATAGGTTTTAACTTTGCATTAATCGGAAACCTTTTAAACTTTCTTGTTTTCTTTTCAATTATTTGAATATGAGTTTTATTTCTAACATCACCAACATTAAGGGTAACAATATCTGAAATCCTTAATCCACAATTAGTTCCAATGGTAAAAAGTAATAAATCACGTTTACTTTTTTGAGCAAAATAATTTTCTAATTTCCTCAAATGTTTTAAATCTCTAATAGGTTCAACTGTTGCCACAACTTCTCCTTTCGTCGTTTTTAGTGCATATACTAAAAATACACAACAAAAGAAAAGTCATAAAACCATATAAAAATAGTTTCTTATGTATTTGCAAAATCAATTATGCTATCAAATACAAGCAGGATTTCATTTATCAAGGAGACCTTTTCTTATCTATAAAAAAGACCCTTAACGGGTCTTTTTATTAAACTGCCGATGGCCGGACTCGAACCGGCACGCAGGGTGAGCTGCGTCAGATTTTGAGTCTGATGCGTCTACCAATTTCGCCACATCGGCTCATTGTGTTGCCTTGCGTTAATCTTATATTAAAAATGAAAAATTTTCAATATTTATTTTTCTGTCTTTTCTTAATTAAAATTTGTTGTAAAATAATTGTATGGAAAAAGTATATATAATTATTCCCGATAATAACAAAGGGAAATATATTACTAACGGGTATGCTTCTGCATTTAAAGATTTATCTTATTTCTTGTATCAAAGAAAAATCTTTGACCTTAATATTGAGGAGTTCAACAAACTTTCACCTCATATAGTATTTTGTTTTTGGTCTGACGTTCAACAAAATGACACCATTATTGATTTTTATAACAGTATTGATGTTTCAAACAAAGTTTGTTTGCATTTTGCGGAAAAACTTTCTGATATTCCTGCTGAATTTATTGATAAATCAGGTCATTTTTGTTTCTCTGCCGACAGCAAAGTAAAAAAACTCTCACTGACTCCTTGCATTGAAGCAAAAGAATACAAGTCTAAATTTCAAGGTTACAAATATTCAATTACATTTGCAGGCAACCCTGCCTATAAAAACAGAGAAGAAATTATTGCCCGCTTAATATACAATTTTGGGCCGATAAACATTTTCTGCCGTTCTTATGACTTTTACAAAAGTTTTGAAGATATAGAAAAAGCAAAACTCCTTAGTAAAGAATTTTTAGAGCTTTACAAGGTTTCTTATATGGGATATGTAGAAAATCAAAGAGAATTAGCAGAAATTTATTCATCTTCAAAAATTAATTTAGATTTGGAAAATCCGAAAAAGAAACAAATTAATTATAGGTCTTTAGAAATTCTTGCAGCAGGCGGTTTTTTGATTGCACAATATTCAAAGCCTTTAGTAAGACAATTTGATGATGGAAAAGAAATCGAAACATTTACAAATGCTGACGATTTAATCGATAAAATCAATTTTTACAAGAAAAATCTTAATATAGCTCAAATGATAGCCCTAAAAGGCAAACGTAATGCAATTACAAATCATTCTTATAAAGACGGATTGAAGAAAGTATTAAAGGTGGTTTATGGCAAAGATATTAGTAGTCGATGATGATAGTGCAATAAATGAATTAATTAAGGTAAATTTAGAACTTGCAGGATACAAAGTTATTTCTGCTTTTGACGGAAATAAGGGTTATGCTTTGGCGAAACAGGAGTTACCTGATTTAATAGTTCTTGATGTTATGATGCCTGAGGTTGACGGTTATACGGTTGCAAAAAGAATAAGAGAAAATGAAGATACAAAAGACATTCCGATAATAATGCTGACAGCTTTAAATATGCTCCAAAATAAAGCACAAGGATTTAATATCGGAGTTGATGACTACTTGGTAAAACCTTTTGAAATGGAAGAATTGTTGATGAGGGTTAAGGCTCTTTTAAAAAGAACAAATCATATCCCAAAATCGGTTGCCGTAAAAGAAGTTTTAACTCAAGGTGATATAACTTTAATACCCGAAACTTATTCCGTTGAAATAAAAGGTAAGAGTGCAAAAGTTACACCTATAGAGTTTGATATTATAAATCTTTTAATGCAAAACTACGGCAATATGGTTTCCAGCGGGAAAATATTAAATGATGTCTGGGGATATTCCTCTGATGATGCGGTAGAAACAATCAGAGTACACATGCGTCATATCAGAGCAAAACTTGATAAAATCTCCGACGGAAAAAAATATATTGAGACAATATACGGGGGTGGCTACAGGTTAATTCCCGAGGGAAAAAGTAAATAAATCATAATTATAGTATATAGTTAAAATTCAAATAATAATATATAATTAAACTTATTTGGCAGATAGAAAAAGGAGAGAAAAATGTCATTTTTACAAAGATGTCAAAGCTCTTTCAATAAAATAATTGCAGTTGCAATGATTTTATTTATGGGCGTACCTGCATTTGCAGGTGAAGCAAATCTTGTCGTGCCTAAAATAGAGGGAGATAATTTCAACTACCTTATTATCGGGATAGTTGTTTCCGTTTTAGGTCTGATTTGGGGCTTGATTGCTTATAATCAGGTTAAAAAAGTCAAAGCTCATAAGGCTATGACTGATATCGGCAATACAATTTTTGAAACCTGTAAAACTTATCTGGTACAACAAGGTAAATTCCTTATTGTATTGGAAGTTTTAATTGCTATTTGTATTGCGTTTTATTTTGGTTGCTTACAAGAAATGTCGGTTAACAAGGTTCTGATTATTCTTGCAGCTTCCGTAGTCGGTATTTTAGGCTCTTACGGTGTTGCTTGGTTCGGTATCAGAATGAACACATTGGCTAACGCAAGAACATCTTTTGTAGCATTAAAAGGAAAACCTCTTGATATTCTTAATATACCGTTAAAAGCAGGTATGAGTATCGGGGTTCTTTTAGTAAGCGTTGAGTTAATTGTAATGCTTACAATTTT
>CAVEOW010000165.1:0-4398 GCA_963617295.1 bacterium
GGTGTGTATGATTAAAGCAGTAAACATTGGTGAACTTTCGGTTCTCGGGCCGATTAATTCTTATAAAAGTATTATCAGTTTGATTATTGCATTTTTTCTGCTTAAGGAAATCCCGTCAATTCAAGGACTTATCGGAGTTTGTTTTATTGTATTCGGAAGCAAGTACATTTTTGAAACGGAAAACAACAAATTATCGTTGGAGATATTAAAAAGAAAGGATATTCAATTAAGATTTGCCGCAATGACCTTAACCGGCTTAGAGGCTGTATTCTTAAAGAAAATAATACTGATATCTTCTGTTGAAATTTGTTTTATGTTCTGGGGTTTTACGGGATTTATTTGGTCTTTAATTCTGTTTATTTCCTCTAAGCATAAATCTTTATTGCTAAAAAACACCTCTATAAAAACTACTCTTTTAAATTACTTTTTTATTGTGATAATAGCAATTTGCCTTGGGTTAATGCAATATTCAACAAACTATGTATTTGCAAGAATGAATGTCGGTTTTGCACTTGCCATATTTCAGCTTTCAAGCATTGTAACGGTTTTATTCGGATATCAGTTTTTCCATGAACACAATATAAAAAAGAAATTGCTCGGTTGCTTAATTATGGTAACAGGCTCTTGCCTTATAATATTCGGTTAATTATTACAAATTCGTTCTTTTACAAAATTGAAAAACTCTTGAACTTTTTCTTCACTCTCAAATGCACGCTTTGGAACAATATATGCTTTATAATCACCAATAAATACAAAAATACTTTTTTTTGATTGGTAAATTGCTTTTATTCCGTCCCATTTTAGTAAACCGCTTCCGCATTTATTTGAAGTTTCTATTCCGTCATCAATGATATTCATTTCCATATCCAAAGATTGACCTGATAATGCTTTAAATATTGCACTTGAAGATAATCCCATTAAATCATACTTTGAAGACATCCAACAGAAAGTGCAAATTGCGATATAAACCAAAATAAGAGATATTATCAACAAAAGATTGTTACTTACCGATTCCCAAGTATAACTTTCTAATGAAGAAAGAATGCAAACTGTAAAGCACACTCCGATTGCAAGGAACATTAGCCCGTGACTTCTCATCATCATTTTTTTTATTTTGGGTACTTTGTGCAAATATCTTGCATAGTCCTTACAATCGTCATTGTTCAATGTATATGTAATGTTGTTTATTTTAATATCCTTAAATACTTGTAATAGCACCTTTATCAGAAGAAGATACAACTGTTGAGTATCTCTTTAAATAACCTTTTTTTACTTTTGCAGGTAACGGAGTAAAGTCTTTGCGTCTTTCTTCCAATTCTTTCTCATCAACTCTTAGCGTCAACTCACGCTTTGGAATATTTATATAAATTTCATCTCCGTCTTTTATCAGCCCGATAATACCGCCTGCCGGAGCCTCGGGGGAAATATGTCCGATACAAAGTCCTCTTGTTCCGCCCGAAAATCTTCCGTCGGTAATCAATGCAACGTGTTTGCCTAACCCTTTTCCTACAATCGCAGATGTCGGAGAAAGCATTTCTCTCATGCCGGGTCCGCCCTTTGGACCCTCATATCTGATAACAACAACATCTCCCGCCAAAATTTTATCTTCCATAATGGCTTGCATTGCATCTTCTTCACTGTTATATGTTTTCGCTTTTCCCGTAAATTCAAGGCATTCTTTTTCAACCCCCGATATTTTTACAACAGCACCATTCGGTGCAAGGTTTCCATTTAGAATCGCCAACCCCGGGTTGCTTGTAACAGGGTCATTAACAGGTCTTATAACTTCGTTATCACACCAAATATCAGAGCCTGCTGTTTCTGAAATACTTATACCTGATACTCCTGTAGTATCTTTCATTTCGGGAATATTTCCGTATATTGTTTTTATTACGGCAGGAATTCCGCCTGCATTATCTAAATCAGTCATTGTTTTTGAAGCTGACGGATCAAGTTTAATTATTTGAGGAACTTTAAAACTCAATTCTTCAAAGTCTTTTAATGAAATGTCAACACCTGCCTCATTTGCAATAGCAAGCAAGTGGAGAACTGAATTAGTTGAACCGCCTAATGCTAAGTCAACTATGATTGCATTTCTGATTGAATCTTTTGTTAAAATTTTAGACGGACGAATATCATTTTTAATAAGTTCATTGATAATTACACCCGAGTCAAAAGCTATACGTTTTGTTTTCGCACTTACGGCTGCAGATGTTGCACACCCGGGCAGACTCATTCCCATAACTTCCGTTAAACAAGCCATTGTATTAGCCGTATATAACCCTTGACAAGCTCCTGCTGTCGGGCATGATGTAATTTCCATTTCTTTTAAAAGTTTTTCATCAATATCTCCGTTTGAGTACTTGCCGATTGCTTCAAATGTCCCTTTTATCATCGTTAAGGTGTTATTATGGCATTTCCCGTCTGACATGGGACCTACTGTTACAACAACGCAAGGTATATCAAGTCTTGCAGCAGCCATAATCATTCCGGGAGTGATTTTATCACAATTTGTAAGCAAAACTAACCCGTCAAGTTTATGTGCCATCGCAACGGATTCAATACAATCCGCAATTAAATCTCTTGAAGGAAGTGAATAATTCATTCCGCTATGCCCCATTGCAATTCCGTCGCAAATGGCAGGAACTCCGAAAATAAAGGCTTGTCCGCCGCCCGTATGAATACCTTTTTCAATTTGGCGTTCAATATCACGCATTCCGCAATGCCCGGGAACCAAGTCCGTAAAGCTGCTTGCAATACCGATAAATCTTTTGTTCAATTGTTCAGGAGTAACCCCTGTCGCATATAATAAAGCTCTGTGCGGAGTTCTTTGTAATCCTTTTTTTATATCATCACTTTTCATTAAAACCTCTTTTCATTTTCTAATATTATAATATCAAAAGGCTTAACATTAAAACTTTTAATCATTTGTTACAATTTTATTATTCAACACAAAATTAAAATCTTAATTAATTATAAATTTTTTCGGACTTTTGAAAAAATAATATTAAACTTATAATATAAGATTTTTTAAAAGAGGTGTTTTCGATGATAGATTTTAACAGACTGACTGACTATACAAAAGAGATTATATACAGTGCTCAACAAATAATGTATCGATATAACAATTCTCAAATGGAGCCTGTACATATAATGCTTGCTATAGCCGAAGATAAAGAGGGCATTGCAAAAGACTATTGCAAAGAACTTAAAATTGACAGTGATAATTTTAAACATCAATTGGTAAATGAAATTTCTTTATTACCGCAAGTTCAAACTTCAAATCCAAATCAACAATTATATTTATCTCAAACAACAAATTCAATGTTTGATATGGCACAAGAAAATGCGGATAATTTAAAAGATTCGTTTATCAGTATAGAACATATTTTAATGGCTATGACAGAACTTGAAAATACACCTGTTTACAGAGTATTGAAAAGTAACGGAATAACAAAAAATACGGTTCTGAATGCTATGAAGAAAGTAAGAGGTAACAGAAAAGTGGATTCTAAAAATGCAGAAGATTCATATAAAGCCTTGGAAAAATATTCAATAGATTTAACTGAAAAAGCAAGAAAAGGCAAATTAGACCCTGTTATAGGCAGGGATGATGAAATAAGACGTGTTATACAAGTCTTAAACAGAAAAACAAAAAATAACCCCGTATTAATAGGTGAACCCGGGGTCGGTAAAACAGCTATTATTGAGGGACTTGCACAAAGAATTATAAGAGGAGATGTTCCCGAAAACTTAAAAGAAGCAAAACTTGTTTCTTTGGATATCGGTGCATTGATTGCAGGAGCTAAATTCAGAGGTGAATTTGAAGAACGTTTGAAAGCCGTATTAAAAGAAGTTGAAGACTCAAACGGCGAAATAATAATGTTCATAGATGAACTTCATACCGTAGTAGGTGCAGGTGCAACGGAAGGCTCAACCGATGCAGGTAACCTATTAAAACCGATGTTGGCAAGAGGTACTTTGAGATGTATCGGTGCTACAACAATAAATGAATACAGAAAATATATTGAAAAAGACCCTGCTTTGGAAAGAAGATTTCAACCTGTTATGGTTGATGAGCCGTCTGTTGAAGATACAATCAGTATTTTAAGAGGTCTAAAACAGAGATATGAAGTTCACCACGGCGTAAGAATTAAAGATTCAGCGTTGGTTGCGGCAGCAAAACTTTCAGACAGGTATATCACAGACAGATTTTTACCTGATAAAGCAATTGACTTGGTTGATGAAGCTGCTTCCTCATTGAGAATTGAAATTGATTCAATGCCGGAAGAACTTGATATGCTTGTAAGACAAAAAATGCAACTTGAAATTGAAAGAGAAGCGTTAAAACAAGAAGAAAGTCCTGAAAATGCCGAGAAAATTGCTAATATTGAAAAT
>CAVEOW010000166.1:0-4343 GCA_963617295.1 bacterium
GAAAAGGAAGAACATATAAAAAATTATGTAAATGAGTTTATGAGTATTCCGCAAAGAGACAACTATATTATTTCTTTTTCTTATAAATTCAGCAGGAAAAATTTTAAATATTTCAATACAAATTACGATTTTACGCTTGCGTACCAACTGATTTCTAAGTTAAAAGAATTAAATTTGAATTCCCATATCAGCGTATTTCTTTTTGACTTAAAAACATCCGTAATTTCAACAGTTTTTAATTTTAAATATCTAGGGGTAAAAAATATTTTTATTGCACACTGCTGCAAAAATTCGATTAATCAAGATCTAAGCAAAGGACTATCTGAAATGTTTGATATAAAAGAAATTTCAAGTGCAAAGAATGATTTTCAATATATATAAAAAATAAAAAGGGAAACTTTTGTTGAACTGAACCCTAAAAACCGGACAAAGTAAAAAAAGTCGGTTTTAGGGTTTCAGTTCACAGTTCATGTTTCCTTTTTTTAGATTTCATTAAACTTTTTTAAATATCAGAACTGCGTTATGACCGCCAAATCCGAATGAATTTGTAAGGGCTACGTTTACTTCCGATTTTCTTGCAGTGTTTGGAACATAGTCTAAATCTGCAACTTCTACATCCTGATTTTCAAGGTTAATTGTCGGCGGAACTATTGATTTTTGTATAGAATTAATACACATTATGGATTCAACCGCACCTGAAGCTCCAAGCAAATGGCCGGTTGAGGATTTTGTAGAGCTTACTTTTAATTTTTTGTTTGTTTTTCTGTCGCCAAATAATTTTGCAATTGCATTGGATTCTGCAATATCTCCAAGGTGAGTACTTGTTCCGTGTGCATTTATATAATCAACATCCGCAGGTTTAATTTCGGCATCTTCAAGAGCTATTTCCATAGCTTTCATTGCACTTTCTCCGTCGGGACGAGGTGCCACAACATCATAAGCATCTCCTGTTTGACCATAACCGATTACTTCCGCATAAATCTTTGCTCCACGTTTTTTAGCGTGTTCATATTCTTCAAGAACAAGTGTTCCAGCTCCTTCTGCCATAACAAAACCGTCTCTGTCTTTATCATAAGGTCTTGAGGCTTTTGTCGGTTCGTCATTTCTTTTTGAAAGAGTTCTTGCCGCTGTAAATGCTCCGAGTCCGATTGTACAGATAACTGCATCACCGGCACCGGTAATTACTGCATCAGCAGCACCGCTTTGGATTGCTTTAAAGGCATCTCCAATACAATGTGCACCTGTAGCACAAGCTGATACTACCGCTTTATTTATACCTCTGGCACCATACTCCATAGAAATTCTGCCTGCTGCCATATCAACTATAAGCATAGGAATAGTAAATGGGGAAGCCTTTGTAGGTCCTTTTTCAATCATTGCTCTATAGTTTTTTTCAATTGTATGAAATCCACCTGCGGCAGAACCATAAATTACGCCAAATTTATACGGGTCAATATTACTTTCTGTTATTTTTGAGTCGGTTACTGCTTCTCTTGTTGCAACTAGTGCATATTGAAGAAACTTATCTAATCTTCTTGCTTCTTTAGGTTCAAAATAATCTTCCGGTTTAAATATTGAAGATTTAATTTCTCCGCCTATTAAAACAGTATGACCTGTCATATCGCCCATTTCTTCTATTTTAGAAATAGCACTTTTACCGTTTACAACGCTTTCACATAAAATGTCAGCACCGACACCGTAAGGTGTAACCGCACCAACTCCTGTAACAACAACTCGTCTTTTAACCATTTGCAAAACCCTTTTTTAATAAAGAGAGGAGAACTTGACGTTCAAGAACTCCTCTCTTGTCAATTGTATAATTATAAACTAGTTATCTTTTAATTTTTTTTCAATGTAGTCAACTGCGTCTTGAACTGTAGCAATTTTTTCTGCATCTTCTTCTTCGATTGTGCAACCGAAAGCTTCTTCCAAAGCCATAACTAATTCAACTGTATCTAAAGAATCAGCACCTAAGTCAGCTGTAAAACTAGCTTCAGGTGTAACTGCACTTTCATCTACGCTTAATTGTTCTACAACAACTTTTTTTACTTTTTCTAATACATCACTCATTTTTTCTACCTCATTTTAACTAATACATTTAATATTTTTCTTTTATTATACTATCTACAAACAAATTTGCAAATTTGTAAACTAAATAGTTAAACCGCCGTCAACACCAATTACTTGACCTGTTATATATGTTGCATCTTCGCATAAAAACTTAACTGTTTTTGCGATATCTTCCGCCTGACCTAAACGTCTTAACGGTATGTGTTCAGTGATTTTTTCCGTATCCAAACCTTTTGTCATATCAGTTTGAATAAATCCTGGTGCAATAGCGTTAACTCTGATATTTCTTGAACCGAGTTCTTTTGCTAATGATTTTGTGAAACCGATAAGCCCTGCTTTTGCAGATGAGTAATTAGCTTGACCGGCATTACCCATGACCCCTGCAATACTTGACATGTTAACAATACAGCCATGGCGTTGCTTAATCATACCTTTTATTATCGGATTAGCCATATAGAAAGCACTGTTTAAATTTGTATTTATAACATCTAACCAGTTTTCTGCACTCATTCTGATAAATAATCCGTCCCTTGTAATACCTGCATTATTTACAAGAACGTCAATTTTACCGAAATCAGCTAATACTGCATTGACTGCTTGTTCACATTCTTCTTTGCTTGAAACATTAAATTTATAAGTTTTAGCATTAACACCTAATGCCTTAATTTCACTTAATGTTTGATTTGCAGCTTCTTCATTACCTGCATAGCAAACTGCGATATCATAACCTGCTTTTGCAAGTTCTAACGCACATGCTTTGCCTATACCTCTTGAAGAACCTGTTATTATAGCTACTTTATTTTCGCCCATTATACAAGCTCCTTTTCTTCTTGTGTTATTTCGTTTGTAACATTTTTAAGTGTTTCATAATCAAAAATGTTGTATGTCTTTAATTCTGAATTAATTTTTTTGTTTAAGCCTGCAAGAACTTTTCCTGCACCTAATTCGATGAAAGTGTTAATTCCTTTTTCTTGCATTTCTTCAATTATTTGAGTCCATCTTACCGAGGAACAGATTTGTTCAGGTAATTTAGCCTTGAAATCATCGCCTAAAAGTGTTTCTTTCGCATCTACATCAGTATAAACAGGAAATTGAGCTGTGTTAAATTGGAAGTTTTCAACATATTCTTCAAAATCATTTCCCGCACTCTTCATTAACGGTGAATGGAATGCACCTGATACGGCAAGTTGAATAACTCTTTTAGCACCTGCCTCTTTGTATTTATCCATATTCTTTTCAATTGCTTCACGCTCACCCGTAATTACGGTTTGTTCAGGTGAGTTATAGTTAGCAATGTAAATACCGTCTAAATCTTCCGTAATTTTTATTACATCCTCTTTTTTTAATCCTAAAACTGCAGCCATTGAACCGTCTGTTTTTTGAGCAGCTTCATCCATTAATCTTGCTCTTTTGTCGATAAGTTTTAATACAGTTTCCAAATCAACAACGCCTGCCGCATATAAAGCCGCATATTCGCCTAAACTGTGCCCTGCTGCAGCTTGAACTTGCAAATTATCGCCTAACTCTTCCTTAAGTGCTTCATAAGCAGCTAAAGATACCGTTAAAATACAAGGTTGCGAATTAATAGTTTGTTTTAATTCTTCTTCACTTCCTGTGAAACAAAGTTCTGAAATTTTTCTTACTAGAACTCTGTCTGCAGTATCAAAAACATTTTTTGCAGCTTTAGAGTTTTCATATAAATCTTTTCCCATGCCAGAATATTGGCTACCTTGACCGGGGAATAAAAGTGCATATTTTTTCATTTTATACTATACCTTCTCTTAATCTTACAATTGCGGAACCTGCGGTCATGCCTGCCCCGAAACCTGATAATAGTGCGACAGACGGAAGTTTTATTTTGGAATTTTCGATTGCTTCTGCCATTGCAATAGGAATTGATGCAGCCGATGTATTTGCATATTCCTGAATATTTGCAATTACTTTTTCCTGAGGAATATTTAGTCTTGATTGAAGAGCTTCTATTATTCTCATATTTGCTTGGTGAGGAATAAAGTAATCAATTTCTTCTCTTTTAATACCTGCTTTTTCTATATTACTTTCAATAAATTCAGGTAATTTTCTCACAACATATTTATAAACTTCTTTGCCTTCCATTTTTATAAACATGTCGCCCTCTGTATTTTCTTCAACTAACGGGCAGTTTTTGCCTGATGAACGCATTTGAATATATCTGTTAAAATCTCCTTCTGATTTTAAATCAATTGATAAAATATCATTTTGATTGTCATCTGAAACAGTCATCAACATAGCTC
>CAVEOW010000167.1:0-4185 GCA_963617295.1 bacterium
TCAATTTCAACATACAAATTTTAAAGAAGTATCTCCTAATGTGGATTTTGTAATTTATACATTTATTTCCGACCACATTTCCAGATTATATAATCTTCAAGTTAACCCGTTAGTTCCGGAATTTAATCTCAGATATAAACTTGTTCACAACTACCCTGTTGAAGAAAAACCCCTATTCAGACCGATATATTCATCTTTCTTGGTTAAAAAATTGCTTCATTTTTATTCTCTTCAAAAAGTCAGAAAAGAATTCGGAGATTATAAACTATTTAACAGGTTAATTAAAGGTACTTTTTATCAAATAAAAAATATCTACCCTAATGCAAAATTTATAATTGTAAGGTTTCCTACCTTGGTCGATATAGAGGAACTTGAACCATATATAAAAAAAGAACTTTCAACTTTGAATAAAACGGGAATTGAAGTTTTTGACGCAAAAACTTTTTTAAATGAACAAGGAATTGACTACAACAATAGTATATATTGGACAGAAGATGAAATTCATCCGAGTGATAAACTTTGGGATATTATTCTTCCCGAAATAGTTAAGAAATATTCTATGTAACTACAAATTTAACGGAATCAATATTGTAAATTCAGTACCTGCTCCCTCTTCGGAAACAAAAGAAATACTGCCCTTGTGAAGTTCTATAATTTTTTTTGAAATAGAAAGTCCCAGTCCGGTACCGATACCGATTTTTTTTGTAGTGAATCCGACATTAAAAATTTTATTTTGAACATCGGAACTCATTCCGGTACCGTTATCTTTTATTTTTACGCAAAGATTTTTATTATCGTGGCTTGTGGTTACCGTTATTTCACCTGATGAACCTTTATCATAAATACTGTGCGCAGCATTCACAAATAAATTCATAAAAACCTGATTGAGCATATTTACGGCACAATTTACAGGCGGAAGTTTTGAATAATTTTTAATTATTTTTATATTATTTTTAAACTCATGGGCTGTCAGTTTTAAGGTTAAATCTATTTCATTATTAATATCGGCAGCTTGAAACTCTGCTTCATCAAGGCGAACAAATCTTTTTAATGATTTTACTATATTTGAAATTCTTTGAGCTGCTTCTATATCCAAATCATTTAATTCTTTTAATAAACTTAATTGAGAGGTTTCTAAAGTATCTCCTTTTGATATTATTTTATTTATTAAATTTGAATTTGAACTGATTGAAGCCAGCGGTGTATTTATTTCGTGTGCAACACCTGAAACCAACTGCCCGACGGATGCCATTTTTTCCGTATTAATAAGTTGAATTTGAGTTTCTTTAAGCTCAGTAAGAGTCTTTTCAAGTTTTTTATTCTTTTTGTTTAACTGTTGAATTAATTCAGCTTGAATTATAGAACTTGCAAGTTGAACAGATATTGATTGAAGAATTTCTCGATTTTCTTCCAAAGAAAATTTGTGTTTTGTAAACGTAACAATTATTCCCAAAAGTTTATTCTTGTTATAAACAGGTATGATTATTCTGTTTACGCTGCGGTGGAGTATTTCATCCGAATTAAGATACTCCTTTAAACATGAGGACATAACGATTTCTTTATTTTTAATTGCAAGAAGTACTTCCTCTTCATAATTTGTAGTTTTGTTTAAATCCTCATTTTGGTTATTTATGCAATATTTAATCAAAAAAGCATTTTTTTCTTTAACAGAGAAATATGTTTTGTAAGCTCCAATCAAATTATGAATTTCGGTTAAAGCAGATACCAAAACTGTTTCAATATCGTTTGTTTCCCTTATTACAAGCGAAATTCTGTTTATTATAGCCATTTTTAATACTTGGTTTTGTGCATGTTCTTGCATTTTGCTGAATTTTACGCTTTCAGACCTTGTATTATCGTATTTTACCTGAAGCTGTTTAAATCTGTTCTCTAATGTATTCAAGGTATATTGTGAAGTTATATCTTTAAAAACGACTATTTTACAATTATCTTTTGGAAAAGAATGGATGTAGAAATAAACAATTTCATCGTTATATCTTTGAAACTGACAAACCGTATGAAAAGGCTCCGATGAAGACATCATAAAATCCAACGGTGTCATATTTGCAATATTATCCGAGGACAATAAACAAACATTAAAATTAAATTGTTTTTTAAATCTTTCAAAAGACTTAAATTTCGGAAATGACAACATAAACTGTTTGTTTTTAAATACTATTTCTCCTTTATCCGAGAAAATACAAACAGCTTCATTTATGTTATCAAATAGTGAAAAATCAGTCATTATAACCTATTGAAAAACGTAATAGTGATTAATAAATGCCATTGCAATACCCAGCAATGCACCTACAAAAACCTCAAACGGAGTGTGTCCCAATAATTCCTTTAATCTTTCGTTTGACATTTGTCCGTGTGAATAGAAGTCATCACGAATTTTATTTAAACAAGCTGCAATTTTACCCGTTGAACGTCTTAAACCTGCTGCGTCATACATTACAACCAACGCATAGCCTACTGCAATTGCAAATTCAACTTGGTCAAAACCGCAGATAAGTCCTACTGTGGTCGAAAGTGATACAACACCTGCCGTATGAGAACTTGGCATTCCGCCTGTAGTTGCAAGCAGTTGAAAATTAACTTTTTTATGTTTTATCGTATAACCGATAAACTTTAAAAGTTGTGCAATAATTGCAGACTCTATTCCGGTAATAATTACTTCATAACTGGTATTTAATAACATATTCAAATCCCTTATCCCTCTATCTCGTCTGTTTTATGTACTCCGTCTGCAATATCAGAAATAATTCCGTTTAAAACAGGCGAACAAATTCCGTTTGAACTAAGTATATCATAAGCTTGCTTACAAAGGAATAGTGTTTGCTTTTTTGCTCCTTCTAAACCAAACATTGCTACATAAGTAGATTTTCCTTCAATAGCGTCTTTCCCCGGAGTTTTGCCTAATTCAGCGAGGGTTGAAGTAACATCTAAAATATCATCATAAATTTGGAACGCATATCCGTAATATTTCGCAAAATCAGTTAATGCATCAATCTGTTTTTGAGTTGCTCCGCCAAGTATTGCACCTGCTTTTACTGCAAGAATAAATAATTTTGCAGTTTTGTATTTGTATAAATATTCCAAAGTTTCTTTGGTGATTTTTTTATTTTCGGAATCCAAATCGACAATTTGCCCCGAGATAATACCGTCAACACCTGCCGCAATAAAAAATTCTCTTAATACATTTATTATCGCATTTCTGTCAACAGTTTCCGGAGTTTTATCTATTATCAATTTTGGGGCATAACTTAATAATGCGTCGCCTGCTAATATTGCGGTAGCTTCTCCATATACTTTATGATTTGAGGGTTTCCCTCTTCTGTAATCGTCATTATCCATTGCCGGTAAATCATCGTGAATAAGACTTTGAGAATGTAACATTTCAATTGCACAAGCCGCAGGCATTGCAGTTTCGAGTTTAACCCCGAATAATGAAGCAACTTCTAATGCCATAACAGGTCTTAGCCTTTTCCCCCCTGCTAAAACAGAATATCTCATTGACTCATAGATACTTTCAGGATAAAAAACTTCCATATATTTATCTAAGTGTGCTTCAATTGATTTACGAAGTTCCTCAAACCTTTTTTTTGCCGTTTCTTCCATATTACATTTCATCCTTATACATATTTTGTTTATTAGTTTTTCTTGAATTGTTGCGTTTTTTATGTGAAATTTTAGTCATTATTTTATTTTGGTTGTATTTTATATTACCTTCATTTTTAATGGATTTTTTAGATATTTTTTCTTCGTACTCTTTGGCTTCCGATACAAGTTTTTTGTAGCTTTCATATCTTGACTGCGGCATTTCTTCAATTATTTTTTCACCGCTGCAACCGATTTCTCCTATATGAAGACAATTTTTAAACTTGCAATTAAAATCTTTATATTTAAATTCTATGAATAATTTTTGTATTTTATCAGGGAGCAGAAAGTCAAACTTTAAATGAGAAAACCCCGGTGTATCAACAATAAAAGTATTATCTTCAATATCAATAAGCTCGCAATGTCTTGTTGTATGAACTCCTCTTTTGGTTTTTTCCGAAACAGGTAAAGTTCTTAATTTTGAAGAATTTAAAAGTGCATTAATCAAAGAGGATTTTCCGACTCCTGATGAACCGCACAAAATTGAAGTATTATTTTTTAATATGGGTCTTAATTCTTCAATTC
>CAVEOW010000168.1:0-4184 GCA_963617295.1 bacterium
TTTTGGAATTTTAATTTTTGATGTTAATTTTACATAATCTTGCCAATTATTTCTATTCCATGCAATTGCACTTATTGAAATTAGTGTAAAATCGGTATAAAAATACCTGTTTAAAGTAATTTTATTTCCGTTTTTTTCAAAAGATACACATATATTATTGAGTTCCAGAAAATTTTTATATTCTTTTGCTTTTTCAAAAATATCAACCATAATTATCTGAATTTCTTTAAAAGTGAGTAGTAATAATCAACTTTGTTTTCACGAATAATCCGTCTGATTTTCTTTTCAGCTTTTATAAAATACGGTTCATCAATAACTCCTGTTGAAATTTCGTAATCTCTATAAATATTCATAAGGGTTTCTTTTAGGATATATATTTTATCATTTTTTGAAACAAACATGGATTTTAGTTTAAAAACCAAATTGTTAAAAGTTTCATAATTTAAACTTCTTTGATTTAATTGTGTTTCGTTAGAAACCACAAGACGTAAGTGTCGCCCCATAATACAAACTGCTCCTTTTCTATCTCCACTCCACCAAAATGTATATATTCAAATATTTAGTGAAATAAAATGTATTTTAATGTATAATATAAATATATATTATTACAAGTTATTGTTTATGTTAAATATATATTACATAATAAGGTAATATAATTCAATAATTATTACTATTTCGTGTAACATTTCGTTAAGGAGAGTTTTTATTATGGATATAGGTAAAAGGGTAAAAGAATTAAAAAGGGCTTTAAATGTTACAAGCAAGGAACTTGCAGAGGCAATAGACATTCCTGTTCGAACAATAGGAAGCTACGAGAGAAATGAGGCTCAACCCGGACCAAAATTTTTGAATGCTTTATTTGAAAAATATCATGTAAATATTAATTGGCTGATTACAGGGAAAGGAGGTATGTTTACTTCTCCTCGAACGGAGCTTGATATGAGTTATCTTGCTCAACTAAAAGACAGGCTTAATTTGTCGTCTGCCGAGCTTGAAGGTTTGATTGAAATATTAAATTCCGACGCAAGCCGAGATATGGTTCTAAAATTTATAGAAATCAAAAAAGGCAACAAAGAAGCTCTTGATAGTCTTATTTGTAATCTGCAGGGAATAAAAGCCATATACGGCTAGTCTGCATCAACAGGTTCTCTTAAAATTGCAACAATTGCTTCTTTTGCGTGTTGTTTTAAATCTTCGTTTAAATTCGGAAGAATGGTAAGTTGTCTTAGTACATCTACCGTTCTTTTGAATATTCTGACAATGTCGCCCTCTGATGAATCAACTTGTTTTGCTATATCTATCCACGGAGTTTCCATAACCCACTGCTCTATAAGCGGAGAATAGAATGAATTTATGTACATTTCCGTATCAATATTATATTCTCGTTGCTGTATTGCAATTTTCTTTCTTATATCCTTGATTTTATTAAGAGCTTTTCTTGTTTCTCTGCTAATCGGGCAATCAGGATAGACCTCTGTTCTTAAATCTTCCGTAACCAATGCACAAATAACGGAAGCAAGTTCATACGGTTTTAACTCATCCAAGATACCGCTTAATATAATTTCGGATAAGAACAATTCATTTTCAGCTCTTACCATTGAGCAAGTAACACCTGCATCAGTAACACATCCGTTTTGTATGTAACCTACATTTTCCAAAATTGATTTGTGTGCAAGGAATTTTTCCCAGTAAATATCTTTTTGTTTTTCGATATTTTTTGATAATTCTTTATATTTTTTCTCATATCTTGCAAGTATTTCAATGTTTTTAATGTGTTTTTTGTACCCTCTGCATATATCACATTGATATTTTTGCAAGGATTCTCTTATTTCTCTTGTTTTATCAATGTATTCCAAAACTTCAGGGGCATTTTTATTACCCTTTTGTTTTGCCTGTTTTTGAAGCGTTCTTGCAAGTTTTCTATATACAATAAACTTCTCTTTTAACTTATTAAATTCTAAGAAATCTTCATTTGTTAATCCATGCGGACACTTTTCATTTTTTAACTTTGCAATTGTTTGTTCGCATGCAATTTGCTGCATTACAATCGGTTTTAATCTGTCATTAGAAGAAAAATAACCAAAACTCTTTAATATCAATTCTTTTGCTTGCTCAAGCTCTAAGTTTTGAAGCAAGTTGAGTACCATTGAATAACTTGGAGAGAATTGACTTTCAAGCGGATTAGATTCGCTTCTTACTAAGTCTGCAACTTCATCCGGAGTTTGGAATTGAGTACCCATTACAACAACATACCCGATTTTATCCATTCCTCTGCGGCCTGCTCTGCCTGACATTTGCAAGAACTCATTAGCCGTAAGCATTCTGTGACCGGAGTCTGTTCTTTTACTTATTGCGGAAATAACTGTTGTTCTGGCGGGCATGTTAATACCTGCTGCCAATGTTTCAGTTGCAAAAACGACTTTTATTAAACCTTTTTGGAATAATCTTTCAACAAGTAATTTCCATGCCGGTAATAATCCTGCGTGATGTGAAGCTACGCCGTTGTACAGGTAACTGATATTTTTATTATTTTCTAAATATGCGTGGTCTTTTAAGAACTCATTTATTTCTTCTCTGATTTGTTTTGCTTCGTTTGGAGTTATTAAGTTCAAATCAGAACATTGTTCCATATTTTCATCGCATTTCTTGCGGGAAAACGTGAAATATATAGCAGGCAGCATATCTTTTTTATGCAGAACACTGATTACATCTTTAACGTTGTTATTTTTCTTATGTAGTCTTGCCTGATAATTTAACTTCTTTTCCGGTTTGATTTTTTTATTCAAATGCCCGTCAGGAGTGAGCAAAGTCATAATTTCAAACGGTCTTGATGAATCAAAATAGAAATATTTTAAAGGAACGGGGCGAAAATCAGTATAAACATGTTCTGTTCTTCCGTGTACACTGTTTATCCAATCCGTTAACTGTTTTGAATTTGCAACCGTTGCACTAAGTGCAATAAGTTGAACATTTGACGGAGAATAGATTATACTTTCTTCCCAAACGGTACCTCTTTGTTCATCATTCATATAATGAACTTCATCAAGAACAACATACTTAACATCACGAAGATTATCTTTTGCCGAACCAAAATTTGTGTTGTAGAGCATATTACGATAAACTTCCGTTGTCATTACTACAATCGGGGCTTCTCTATTTATAGAGGTATCTCCTGTTAAAAGTCCGACATTACCCTCTCCGTATTTTCTTCCGAAATCATAAAATTTTTGGTTTGAAAGTGCTTTCAACGGAGTTGTGTAAAAAAGTCTTGTTCCCTCGTCTAAAGCTCTATGAATAGCGTGTTCTGCTATACAGGTTTTCCCTGCTCCTGTTGGGGCACAAACAACGACACTTTTACCGTTATCGATAAAATTTACCGCTTCTTTTTGAAAGTCATCCAGTTCAAAATCAAATTTATACAAGATTTGTTGCCTTATTCATGTGCTTATTATCGTAATCAATTCTTCCGATAAGTTTATTCAAATGTTTTGCCGTTTCAAGGAACATTGGAATACTTAAACTTTGAGCTCCGTCGGAAGATGCATTTTCAGGGTCGTGATGTACTTCCATCATAACACCGTTTGCACCGACAATCAAGCCTGCTTTAGCCATAGGCTCTATTAAATAACGGCGACCTGTGCCATGGCTCGGATCAACAATAACAGGTAAGTGTGAGTATTTCTTTATAACAGGAATAGCAGCAATATCAAGAGTATTTCTTGTCATTGTGTTATCAACACCTTTTATCCCTCTTTCACAAAGAATAACTTTGTCATTTCCGTTATACATAATATGTTCTGCCGCTAATAAAAATTCACGAATTGTTGCCGCTGCACCTCTTTTTAAGATTACAGGTTTGTCGCATTTACCTACGGCTTTTAATAACTTGAAGTTTTGCATATTTCTTGCACCAATTTGAATAACATCTGCATATTGGCAAACTAAATCCAAATCTAATGTGTCCATTAGTTCCGTAACAACTAAAAGACCTGTTTTTTCTCTTGCAATTGCTAGATACTCAAGTGCTTTTTCTTCCAACCCTTGGAAATCATAAGGTGAAGTTCTCGGTTTAAATGCACCGCCTCTTAAAAATTGGCAGCCCATTTCTTTTGCCGCATCCGCAACTCTTAATAATCCGTCTAAATCTTTTTCAACGCAGCAAGGACCAATCATCATTACAGGAC
>CAVEOW010000169.1:0-4115 GCA_963617295.1 bacterium
TGTTAGGCAAAGTATACCCAACCGACATATTTATAAAACACAGGATAATATTGTTTATTATTTTGAAGAAATAAGAAGAAGCGAAAATTTTAACAAATGAAATTTAATGTATTATATTTCTTTGATTATTTCAGATAAAAGATTTTTGAAGTTATCTTTAACCTTATTTGCCGTGTCAATTACTTCTTGGTGGTTTAGCGGAGTTTCGCTTACGCCTGCAGCATAGTTTGTCAAACAGCTTATACCGAGTACTTTTATTCCGCAATAATTAGCTACAATTGTTTCAGGAACGGTTGACATTCCGACAGCGTTACCGCCCAGCGTTCCAAACATTCTGATTTCAGCCGGAGTTTCATAGCTTGGTCCTGTTGTCGCTACATAAACACCTTTTTGATAGCTTACATTTAATCTTTTTGCTATATTTTCAGCTTTTGCGATAAGTTCTTTTGAATATACATTGCTCATATCAGGGAAACGAGTTCCTAAAGTATCGTCATTATGCCCGATTAGAGGATTTGTTCCCATAAAATTAATATGATCGGTTATAAACATTAAATCTCCGGGGATGAACTCTTTTGTAATTGTGCCTGCTGCATTTGTAACAATTAAAGTCTTAACCCCAAGTTTTTTCATAACTTTCACAGGGTATGTAACGGTTTGCATTGAATAACCTTCATAGAAATGGTATCTTCCTTGCATCATTACAACTTTTTTGCCGTTTACTTCAGCAAAAACCAATTGACCTTTATGTCCTTGAACTGCAGATTTTTCAAAATTCGGGATATCTTTATACGGAACCGTAATTGAGTCAAATCCCTCGGCAAAATCGCCAAGCCCTGACCCTAAAATAATACAGATTTCAGGTTGAAAATTATTAGTTTTTTCTTGAATGTATTTTACTGTTGATTCCATATTTATTTACCCCATTACAAAAAATTTAAAAAACACAAAAGTTGATACTCCTATTATTATGCAATAATATCCGAAAAATGCAAGCGAATATTTTCCCACAAATTTTAAGAAATACTTAATACAAACATAGCCGACTACCCCTGAAACAATTGTCCCCAATATAATTGCCGTCCAATTGAATGCAGGAAGTTCGCTTAAATCCATTTTTAAGAACGGATAAAACATAGAAGCTCCCAAAATAATCGGAATACTTAGTAAGAAAGAGTATTTAGCAGCTGCAACTCTTGTCTTTTTATTTAACAAACCTGATGCAATTGTAAGCCCTGAACGAGAAAATCCCGGAAGAGCCGCTATTCCTTGAAATATTGCCATTATTACAGATGTCTTAAAATCAATATTTTCAGATTTTTCTGCAACTTTTTTAGAATAGTATTCACTAAAGAAGAGTAATAACCCTGTAATAATCAGTAATAGACCTACGATAGCAGGTGAAAATACAAGTTTTTCAGCAACATCGTGCAACGGGAATGCAATTACAACTGTAATTGCTGTACCAAATAGAATATAAAGTGCCGTTTTTGCCTCTTTATCCGAAAAATCTTTTGTTTTAATTGCATTAAATAATGCTTTTAGCATAGCCCAAATTTCTTTTCTGAAAAAAATCAAAACTGCAATTAAAGTTCCCAAATGGAGCATTATATCAAGAAAAACTTCTTGGGAAGATTCTTCTGCTATTTCTATCCCCTTTAAAACTTTATATAAATTTGATGTTATTACAAGGTGAGCCGAGCTTGATACAGGCAAAAACTCGCTTAAACCTTGTACTATTCCCATTATAATTGCTTGAAGTATGTGCATTTTTATTCCTCAAAATAGCTTGCACAAGCTCTTTCTGTTTCCCAAACAGAAATTTTGTATGTGCAAGGAATTACTTCTTTCAGTTTTGTATAAATATACTTAGAAAGTATTTCACTGCTCGGGCTTACCCCTTGAAAATCAGCTAACGTATTAATATCTTTGTGGTCGAGCATTTTCAAAATTGCGTTAAGTTCTTTTTTTAACATCTTGAAATCTATCAAAAGATTTGATTTATCAAGTTCTGTTCCTCTGAAATATGCTTCAACTTTCCAATTATGACCGTGTTGATTTTCGCATTCCCCGTTATAATTAAGCAAATGGTGTGCTGCAGAGAATGAACTTTCTACTTTTAATTCGTGCATTATTTTATCCTTATAATAATTGGTTTAACTTGTTAATTGTATCTTGATGTTTTGAAGCAAATTCATGTCCTCTTGCTTCAATTGCAAGTTTCAAGATTAACGGGAAGTTTAAGCCTTTGTCGTCTTTTAAGTTGTTAGCATAAACTTCTTGGTAATTATTAGGAATTCTTAATGACCAGTTTTGATCTCCTGATGTTCCGGGGCGGTTATATACATCGTATAAGCCTAAGAGATCAGTAAAGAATACTTGAATGTTTTGAGCTTTACAAGCAAACAACTCAACCAATTTCATTTGTGTTAAGAAAGGAGCATCTTTAGAAATTCTTACTGCAACTGCTTCTCTTTCTTCTGCTGAAGCGTCGGGCATTAAGTCTTCTGCTAAATTTTTACCGTTCAAATATCCTGCTTCCGTATTTACTGTTGCATCTGCCCACATAGCAATAGGTTCATTATCGTGAGTACCAACCATTGCCCAGCTTCTTTCCTCGATATTTTTACATCTGTATGGGTGTTCAGGTTTTTCCGGTACTACGAATTGAATTAATTTCATACCTTGCAGGTCATATTGTTTCATTACACTGACTACAGGGTATGTTAAGGTACCTAAGTCTTCACAAACAATAGAATCTTTATCAAGACCAACTTCTTTAGCTGCACCGATAACAATCTTTTCAACAAATGCACCGTATCTTGAAATTTGTTCAGGTGTAAGTTTTAAAATTCTTTCTTCTTTATCGGCTTCAACTTCATGGTTTAAGTCGTCCGTTGTTGCAACAGCATATCTTGATAATACGGGATGTTCAGGTGAAGAATACAGTCTGCCTGCACCTTCTTCAATTTTCGGTTTTCTGCCTGATACATAAACCCAAGGGTCAATTAAACCTACCATGTGGTCAATTCTTACACCGCCCGGGTTTTCTGTAAACATCTTTTTGTATAATTCTTTCATTAACAAGCCGCCTTCACCAAGTGAACCGTCCTTGTTAAATAATTTTTCAGGATCCATAACAGGAAATCCCCACATTTGACCGTCTTCAGAGAAATAGTCAGGAGGACAACCCAAACACCATCCTTTTAAGAAGTATGATTGATATGCCCAGTTATCTCTGTCGGAGAATGCAACTTGTCTGTCCGCAATCATTTTCATACCTTTAGATTGTGCATATTCTCTTGATTTATCATTTTGAACAGAGGTTACATATTGGCAGAATGAATAAAAATCAATAACGTCAGCGTATTTTTCTTTAATTTCGTTAATTCTGTCTGCAAATTGTGTTTTTTCTTCTTCATTTTGAGGGTTGAATAATCTTTTATCAGCTTCATTTCTCCACATCGGCCAATAATCATTGCCGTTTTCTACCGATAATGCTTCATATAAAGAATCTTTTTCAAGCCAAAACTTATTTTTTTCTTTATAATTTTCAAAATCTGCTTTTGCTTCTGCCCAAGATGAATTTTTAAAATTATTATATGCTTCTTTTAGTGCGTCTTCTTGTGCATTAAATATATATGAATAAGCTGTTCTGTTTGTATCTTTGTTTGGATTGTTTTCTGTTATACGATTGTATGTTTCAACCGATAAAATGTTATGCCATTCATCCGTTGTTAGTTGTTCCAAGTCGATAAACAATGGGTTATTTGAAAAAATTGTACCTGTATATGGTGAAGCGTCAATTGATTTTGTCTTACCTGCAGGTCCTAATTGAATATGAGTAAATACACCAGATAAAAAATCAATTAAATGCTTGGCAGCGGTAGAATTCACCGTACCAAACCCTGTATTTTTACCCCATTCTGCCGGGAAACTGTTTGAATGAGCAATAAATGCAAGATTTTTTTTACCTAAAACATTTAATGCTTCTTTTATAGTGCTTTTAGCTTCCGTACATGAGAACGGCGTTTTTGTTTGTTCTTCACAATAAGTCATTTTACATACCCTCAATATAACTACCTATAGTTTACATAATATATAAACCATGGATA
>CAVEOW010000170.1:0-4108 GCA_963617295.1 bacterium
GTACAACAAATATTTGATTTCTTGAGAAATCCCGATTCACTTAATGCTTTGCCAAAACAATAAGTACAATATTTACAAACATGCAATTTTTGACAAAAAAAATACTTAATATAAAAGAAGGGGATTTAAGAATTCAAAATGAGTGTTAACAATATCTGTTTATATACACCTTTGTCAGTAACTGCTAATGGAACAAAAGTTGACAAATCAACAGAAAGTTCATTTGATGAAATAAGCACGAAAGAAACGGAAGATGATTTTTCATCAGGCATGAATGTTATTGCTCACCGAGGGTACAGTGATGTAGCCCCCGAGAATACTATTCCTGCATTTATTGCAGCTGCGGAAGCAGGTTATACAACCGTAGAATGTGATATTGAATGGACAAAGGATGGTGTTCCCGTTCTTCTTCATGATAAGAATATTAACCGCACGGCAAGAACTCAAGGCGGGTGGAAATATTTATTCCCGAGAAAATGTTCTTCCTATACCTACGATGAACTTTTGAAATTTGATTTCGGCAGTTGGAAAGATGAAAAGTATAAAGGAACAAAAATTCCGTCTTTCACCGATTTATTGGATTGTGCAAAAGAATATGGTTTAAATGTTTACGTTGAACTCAAGCAAAACGGAGCGTTTGATGAAGAAAAAGCTCAAATATTGACTCAAGCAGTAAAAGAAGCTGGGCTTGAAGATAACATTACTTGGATTAGTTTTGATGCAAATTATTTAAAAATGATATCGGAATATATGCCGGAAGCTCGTTTAGGATTTTTGTCATCAAAAGAGGTTTCCGAGAATACAATTTCTGTATTACAAGATTTAAAGACCGAAGAAAATGATGTTTTTCTTGATGTAAGCAGTTCTAAAATGAATAAGGAGGCTGATTCAATGTTGGATGAAGCAGGCTTTCCATTTGAAGTTTGGACAGTAAATGATAATTCCCGATTACAAGAATTCTATGAATATGAATGCAGCGGTATTACTACGGATAAATTAACAGATGAAGATATAGATGACTACTTGTCAGAGTTGTATAATGAAAATTAAGAGGACTGATTGTCGGTATAGTACCCGAGCGGTTAACCGGAAATTAAAGGTATTATTGCACATACTAAGGTTATTAAAGTTAATCCCGACCGAAAAATTTATAATCAGCAAACGGGTTATCCAAAACATCATCTGTTGCGTTTAATACTGTTTGTTGAGCATACAGCTTTGCCAGAGATGTAACATTTACAGTAAATTGGTCATAATCAAAATCTTCCGGATTAGCAAGTATTGTTCCGACTTTATCGGCAAGTACTCTATCAAGCTGCATGCCCGTTGAACCTGTACCTTTATTCCAGCCGTAAGCACAATACCGGCTCATACTCAGTTCTTGTGTATCTGAGGTTAAATAATATCTTATATAATTCAAATCATCTTGAGTAAGAGTATTGCCGCCGTTTTTCTCAAGTATTGCATTAAAATTTTGAAGTTGAAGTTCTTCATTAAACTCTTTATCAACACCTCGTTGTCCCTTTACTGACCCGTTTTGTGCCAATAACCATTGTTTAAATGCCCCTCTGATTTCAGATTTTGCAGATGGGGAAGCATTTTTATACGAACTGACAATATCATTGATTATACCTTCACCTTTTGACATGATTTCGTCACTGCTCATAGGTGAAAGTTCATTGCCAAGTCTTGAATGTTCATTATCAAGCATTGATTTGTAATCGTCATAATTTTGGGCAATTGAATTTAATACAACAACAGTTGCAACCGCTGCCTTATCAGGATTTTCAAACAAATTATTTCCATTTACACCACTTGTTTCAACACCAAGTTCTCTAAGCAGACTTTTTTCATCATCTGTTAAAGTGTCTTTATTCATAAAATCATTGATTTTCATTTGGGTTACCCCTGATGAAGCAGACCCGTTTCCGCAAACCTTAACATCCCACCATTTACCTACACTACGGAAAAGCCCGCCAACTCCGGTATTTTCACCGACGTAGCCATCTTCTTCGCCCATGCCTGTTTCTTGGCTTGCTAATCCTAAAGCAATACAAGCCAAAGAATCGTACTGTTCATCACTCAACCCTAATCTTTCACACAAAATACCTTTATTAGAAATAAGACCATCCAAAAACTTTTGTCCGTCTTTAGACATATTAACGGGTTTTTCATTGAAAGTTTGGACATAGCTGCCCCTTTTATTTTCAACTTTATCCGTTGTGTAAAAAACACTTATATCATCAAGATTTATTCCTTCATCCGAAATACCGTTTTGCTTATTTCTTATGTAATAATCATCGTGTATTCCGCCAATTCCTATGTTTGACATAAAATATTCCTTCTAACGTTACTTTATGTTTATCGGCACAAAATTTTTTAACTTTAATTTTTAATTACAAAATTTTAACAATTCATTATAAAATCGTAATAAAGTTATAATATTATTGAATGGTTGAAAGCAGGTACAATTTGAATTTTTCTTTTATTCACACGGCAGATTTACATTTAGACAGGGCTTTTTCTGATATTTCTCAAATTCCGGAAAAGTATAACAACGCTGTTTTAGAGTCATTTAATAATCTTATAACTTTTGCAATTGAAAAAAATGTTGATTTTGTTCTTATAGCAGGGGATACTTTTGATTCGGATAACCCTGATTTTCAAGCTAAACTTCAATTTAAAAAGCAGATAGATAAACTTGATAAAGCAGGGATAAAAGTTTTTATGATTTGCGGAAATCATGATCCGCTTAATTCTTACAAGAAACGTACTTTTGATTATGACGAGAATTCAAATATCAAGATTGTCGGATTAAATACCACAGATGAAAAAGAAAAATTTATTATATTTGATAAGGGAAATACTCCTTGTGCATTAATTCACGCATTAAGTTTTAGAGATAAAGAATTTAAAGAAAATCCCGTAAATTATTTTCAAATGCCGACGGCAGAAGAAAAAAACTTATTTAATATAGGGCTTCTTCACTGCGATTTAAACGGAAGTAAAGATAGTCCTTATGCACCGTGTTCTGTTTCGGATTTAAAAGACCTTAACTATAATTATTGGGCATTAGGGCATATTCATATTCCGCCTGAAATAGAAGATACCATAAGATACTCCGGAACCATTCAGGGGAGAAATTCAAAAGAATGCGGAGCTTACGGTTTCAGATATATTTGCGTTAATGACGGGAAAATTTTCAAAAATGATTTTATAGAAGCCGATGTAATTCAGTACTTAAATATTAGCGTTGATATTTCTCAATTAAAAGATTCTACAGAAATAAGCGGTTTAATATCGAGTGAGTTTAACAATATTGCACAAAAAGACAAATTTTACTTTGTAAAAATTACGTTAATCGGAGAAACAACTTTTTACGATGAACTTATTAAAAACAATTTTAATGTTATAAATTCAATCAAAGAAGATTTAGACTCCGAACTTGGTTTTAGATTGAGCGTTTCCGATATAGTAAACAAAACTACTGCAAAGGTTTATATGGAAGAATTAAAAGCAGATATGGGAATTATCGGCGAAATAATAAAAACAACAGAAAATCAAGAAGTAACAGAGCATGTTATGAAACAACTCGAAACCAAATATTTAAACGAAATAAAAAACAATTTTAATATTCAAGATGATGAATTTGAACAAATAAAAGAAGAGATTACAAACACCGCAAAACAAACCTGCATAAGTATTTGCAGTAAACTATACAACAATGAGAAAGAAGGTTTATAATGGGTAAATTTATAATAAAGGAGGTTCTCATTGAAAAAACATCAAGAGATATAGCTATCGGCAGACATCAGTTTTCAGGCAGTTTTAACCTGATATGCGGAGATAATGAAGCAGGCAAAAGCTCATTAATGGAATTTATAAAAAACGGTTTTTTTAAAACAAATTCAGTTAGAACGGAAGCAGGAAAAATATATTTTGAATATAATTCATCACAATATAGGGCAGAGGTTCCGAATAAAACCTTACCACCCGTATTCTACAATGAGAATAATCAAATTTGTGATGCTGATTTTTTAGATAACGCATTGAATGAACGGTATTTTAATCAAGGTTTTACAATAAATCTTGATCATTTACATAATTA
>CAVEOW010000171.1:0-4091 GCA_963617295.1 bacterium
GAATAGCGTATTGCATTTGTTAGAATGTTGAGAATTGCGGGTTCAAGCAGTTGGCTGTCTGCTAAAATCATAATTTGTTTTGGATTTATATAATTGATTTTAATATCTTTTGCCAATATTTTAGAATTATCAATCGCAGAAGAAATACAAGTTGATAAATCAAATTCGGAAAACTCATTTTTCCGGTTAATTGATTGGTTTTCTAAGTTTGCAATATCGATAATGTTTAAAATCAAAGAGTTTAATCTTTCGCTATTAGTTTGAATGATGTTGATACATTCATTGATTTCTTTATTATCTGACGTTATATTGTCTTTTAAAAATTCGGAAGCTAAAGTTAAACTTGTTAAAGGCGTTTTAACTTCATGCGATAAACCTGATTGAGTCTCTCTTCTTGCTGTTTCAAGTTGTTTTAGTTCGTTAATTTTTTGTTTTAATTGGTGAGCCATGTTGTTTATTGTTTTTGAATGTTCTGACAACAACCCTTTTTCTATTACAAAAATATCAGTATCCATATCTCCGTTCATAATTTTTATTGCACTTTCCTGCAATTTATCGAACGGTATTTTTAAGTTAAATATTGTATAAACAGAAAACAGTGTGATAAGAAGAATACAAGCAATATAGAACAGAATAATACTTTTTTGATTGTGCAAGAAAGTTTTTATCATATCATCTTCTAACAATGCAATTTTTATTGTATATGTTTCATTATTTATGTTGATTTCTTTTTCTTGAACAAGCATTTTATTTTTTAACGAATGTTTGTAGTTTTTAAATGTTGCCCTGTTGTAGTGAATAACTTTTAGTAATTCTCCATCAATATCAGGTCTTGATGTTCCGATTAAGTTTTCGTCTTTGTCAAAAATAAATATTGCAATATCTTTATCATATAAATCTTTGTAATAAGAAGCTAATTTATTATTATCTTTATCTTTTAAAAGAGGGGTAACAGACCACTCTACAAGTAAAAGATTGTGATTCATTTCTTCTTTTTCTTCTTGAATATATGAATTGTAAAATTTGAAGAATTGATTTGTTAAAATTACACTGCCAATAATCAGTATGGCTGCAATTATAAATATAAATGATATTAAATATTTAACGTGATTTTTCATGATTTCAGTCTGTATCCTATTCCCCTTACGGATTCTATTTCACTGCCGTAGCTGCCGAGTTTTTTTCTTAAATTAAGAATTTGTACATCAATGGCTCTTTCTCCGACATCATATCCGTCATCACCTTTGATATTAAAAATAAGCTGGTTTCTTGTAAAAACTCTGTGGGGTTCATTTACAAACATTGTTAATAATTCAAATTCAGAATAGGTCAGCTTGATTTCTTCATTATTCAAGAAAACGCTTCTTTCTTCCCGATTAATAACCAAATCTTTAAATCTAAGAAAAATGTTATTATCTTTTGGCTGCAGAGCTGCAATACGAAGTTGGTTTTTTACTCTTGCAAGTAAAACTTTTGTGCTGAAAGGTTTTGTTATATAGTCGCTTGCACCTAATTCCAGTCCTGTAACGATGTCATTTTCTTCATTTTTTGCAGTAATCATTATTATGGGTATATTTTTTGTTGTAACATCATTTTTTACTTCTTTGCAAACAGTTAACCCGTCAATATTCGGTAACATTAAATCAAGTAAAACTAAATCGGGATGATTTGTTTTTATTTCATCTAGTGCGGACTTTCCGTCATAACAAGCTTTTATGTTTTTAAACCCTTGTGACTTTAAAGTCATTTCTATTAGTGTTGAGATGTCTTTTTCATCATCAACTATTAAAATATTAGAATTAATCATAGCATACCCCTATTTTTAATCTTAAAAAGAAATTGTTAGTTTTTGGTTAATTCTGCTCCTGATTATAATAACATATTTATCTTAATTATCCGGCATACATTAAGTTTTTACAAATAATATCATATTTTGTGCGATATTCTAATAAAAAAACAAATTTGTGTTATTATAAAACTTGACAAATAGATAGGAAGATATATAAATGTCAGAGAATAACGAAATTATTAATGTTTGCTTTTCATGTGATGATAATTATCTTCCTTATACAGGAGTTGCAATAGCTTCAATACTATATAATGCAAAAGAAGAGGATAAAATAAGGTTTTATATACTTGGCGACGGATTAGACGAAGAAAATAAAAACAAAATATACTCCTTAACCTCAATTAAGCCTTGTGAAATTAATTTTATTCAAGTTGACCGGAAATATTTTAATGAGTTTGAACAGGTTAAAACTCATCCCCATTTACCTTTGGCTTCTTTTTATAGACTAAAATTGTCCCGATTTCTCCCAAATATATCCAGAGTTATTTATTTTGATTGTGACTTTGTAGTTTGTACAAGTTTAAGAGAACTTTTTGATCAGGATTTAGGCAATTGTATCATTGGTGGAGTTCTTGATATTAATAAAAGAAAAGTAAAAGAAAATCCGACATATATAAATGCAGGCATGATTGTTTTTGATTTGGACAAAATCAGAGAACAAAATATTGAAGAACAGTTTAAAGAATGTGCAAACAGACAAAGTGATAAAATTCGACTGGGGGATCAAGATATTATAAATATCATTTTAAAAGATAAAATTAAATTGCTTGATGGGGAATGGAATCTACAATCGAGTAATTTTGTTAACCGTTCATCTTTTTCAAATACTCCAAAGGCAATTCATTTGCTTGGCAAACCTTGGAAATATGGTTCACTATGTATTCACAAAAAGGAATATTTTAAATATTTACAAATGACTCCGTGGGCAAAAGATAAAAAAGATATAAAAAATTGGACAATATATAATGAAATTGTTTCAGATATACTTTTTATAAAACGTCGTCCCCTATTTTTCTTACGACCTCATTTCTATATTGGGTTGTACTATAAGTATATTGACCCGATTTTTATCAAACACGGTAAATAAAATATTTTCTGAACTCAGTTTATTAAGAAAACTTAATTAATATCTGATATCAGGCAAGATTTAATCTTTACATCTCTTTTATGAGGTATGTTTGACGTCAAAATATATCAGTTTAAAAATCCGAACAGAAGAAACCGCATTCAATCTCAACCGTCATTATGTGAAACAAAACCTCAACAGGAAGTTAAACGTGATGTAAAAATTCCTTTCGGGGTTTTTGGCTTGATACAACCAAAAATTAAGTCTGTATTTGTTAATGATGAAAAAGGCTGTGCTTCACAAATTATTCCTGAAGATACTTTTTTTATAAAAATGGAAGAATACGAGGAAGATAAGAACTGGGCACAAAAAATGATTAATTTAACCTATTCAACTTCATCTAAGATAAAAAAAGGTGAAAGTTTTGATGATATTCTTTTTAGCATAGAAACGGGCGTGCAAAAAATTAATATGAAAGAAACTTTTGGTGTTCCAAGGTATAAGCAGGGACGCTTTATAATTGCACCTTTGGGACGTGGAGTTGAGTATTATAATGAGTATAGAGATAAATTAAAGGATGTAAAATGTTTTGAAAAGAAGCAACCAAAATCAAATGGGGAGTATCCTGATGCAAATGTATGCAAAGTGTTTTTGAATGATTTTTTGAATGTATATATTTCTTACGGGTGGGATAGCGGAAATAAAACTCATAATATGGATTTAGTAAAAAAAGAATATGAAAAATTACGCTCAATAAAAAATCCTACCGATGAGGAGATAAATCGTTCGGTAGCAACTATTCATTGGCTGATTGCACAAGAAAGTCCTTTTGAAAGAGGAAATGACTCTATTGCAAACGTTCTTACAAAATCGATTTATCACGCTTACGGTATGGAAATAACCCCGATTAAAGCAGGTAAAAGTTTTGACTTTGAAGCATTTTTTACTGATTTAGATGATTACATAGAAAAATATCCGACTTTGTTTGAAGTTCCCCCTCACCGAAATTCTTAAAAGAGTAAAAATAAGTGAAGTTGCGAAATTTCATATACGGTGAACAGATTGAAACCCTATTCTAAGGCTTGTTTGTCTAATATATTCTATAAAAATAAGCAAAATAAAAATGTCGTAAAAGGGACTTGAACCCTTAAGGATTTCTCCACACGCCCCTCAAAC
>CAVEOW010000172.1:0-4057 GCA_963617295.1 bacterium
TAATAGGAATGGCTAAACCTCTGGTAATCACGCCGGAAGTTTTATTTGGAATTACTCAAGAAGATATGTGTACGCTGACAAGTACTCCTATTTCAATACAAGCCGGAGCTAAATCAAGAATAAGACGTAAACTTAGTACTTTATTTCCGCTTGGAAATACCCCTATTGAACTTGCACTACGGCAATCTATAGATAACGATTTTCACAATTCAAATAGTTTCAAGCATATAATTTTAATTACTGACGGCGGTGAGAATTGCGGCGGTGATGCTTGCTCTTACATTAAGGAAATTACTTCTACAAGAAATGATATTAGAATTGATGTTATTGCAATAAAATTAGAGTCCGACGATTTTCCTTTGTATAACTGCATTACACAACAAACTAACGGACAAATTATTAATATTAATACATCTGATGACACAATTATAAGGTTTAATTCTCCGCAAGTTCAATATAATATACAACAACCTGTAAATCAAACCGTGCAAAATCAATCAGTCAATAATAGTTTTAGGCTTGAAAGTCATTTATATGAAATAAAATAGCCGAACTAAATATTTTTATTTTCGTTATAGAATAGAGATAGCTTACTCGGGAATGACAGAGAATTTACTATCAATTAAAATATAGAAAACAGTAGGAAAATATGAAAATAAAGGTACTAATTTTATTTATAATCTCAACATTAATCACAGGAATTGCCTTTGCTGGGCAGAATTTTACCTATTCAACTCCGCAAACGTATAAAAACTATGGGGTTGATAAACTTGATGATTCAAGAGAAAAAGTATTATTTATTGTCGATTTTTCAAACAGCATGAATGAGAGAATGGGCAGTTCAACAAAATTAAAGGTTGCTCTTTCTACTATGCAAGATATATTACAAAATATTCCACCTACAACAAGTGTAGGTTTACGAGTATATGGACATAGAACAGGCTTTACGTCAAGGCAAAGTTGTTCTGCTTCCGATTTATTAGCACCAATTCAACCTAATAATTCAATTAACGTATATTCAAAACTAAAATCCGTTGATGCTGTCGGATGGACCCCTATCACATATTCGTTAAAACAAGCTGCCTTTAATGATTTTGGCACTGACACAACAACAAAAAAGCGAATAATTTTAATTAGTGACGGCGGTGAAAACTGCGATGAAAGCCCGTGCGATTTTATTATCAGCTTAATGAAATATCGTGACGATATCAGAGTTGATGTTATTGCACTAGCAATTGGTGATGATGACGCTAACAACCAATTAAAATGCGTTGCATTGGTAACATCAGGTAAATTCTATACTGCTAACACAGCTTCGGAATTAAAAAAGAGCCTTGAAGACTCTCTAAATTTACAAAAAGAAGTTCAAGCTGAAATTGTTGGTCAGTAATTATTAAATATTGTAAACAAATTAGAGTTTATTGAGATTAGATATCTTTCAAAAACTTTATGTACTTGATAAATATATCTATCGAGTAGTTTTCACGGAAGAGTCAAACAAAAAAGGAAGTGTAAAACACTTCCTTTACTTTTTATAATCAGTTAGTCTATTATTTATATAGAGGAGCTAACTTTGCTTCTTGTTGAGGAATTACACCCTCTTCAATCGGTAAATATACTCTATAATCAATTACCGTGAAGCAATTATCAATTGATTCAATTTTCTTTAGCTCTTCATCATTTATGTTTCCTGATTCAATCATATCAGCAATTTTCTCAAACCTTGCAACGTGTTCTTCAAAACGTTCGGTTGCATAATCTTTTGCTTGCCATGTTGTAATCAAGAACGGCCAATCAGAACTTTGCAACAATAAGTTTTCTCTTGCTAATTGATTTAAAGCTCTATGTAAAAGTTTATCTTCAGGAATTTTTTCGTATTTTGAAACAATATCAATAATACGTTTTTCACAACCGTTAATTATTGGCCACATCCATTCTGTTAAGTGGTTTAACCATACATAGAAGTGTCCGCCTTGTCCCCAAGAACTTTCCGGAATTTGAATTGTGTCAACCGGCGGATGTTTTTGAAGATATTCACCTGCTGTACATCTTTCAATATCAGGAATAAAGTTATTTAACTTTCTGATTACCTGTTTAATAAATTCAACACCTTCAAACCACCAGTGTCCGTATAACTCGGTATCGAATGAAACCATAATCAAGCCTTCTTTACCGTTGTGGGATTTCTTATAATCATTTAACAAGTGATAAAGCAATGTTGTATAGTGGTCTGAATTTGAATTTACTTGGTTCATTGCAAGTACAGGATCATAAAGCATTTTATCACCTAAATCAGTTTTAGATGATGTAATTCTCCAATAATTCATGCCTGATTTATCATCTTTCTTATGAAATTCACGGTAAACAGCATCCCCGGGATAACCGTCAGCTGCAGACCAAACTTGAAATCCTGCTCTATCGTTTCTTCCCATAACAGCAACTTGTGCATCAGGTAACCAATAAGCGGAATAAGTGTCATAACCAGTAGCTTCTCTTTGCGGAAGCGGAATATATTCAATATTACCGTATATACCAACAACTCTTCTGTTACCAACCGAATTACCGCCCTCAATAACGTGAGATTCAGTAAAGAAGTATTCTATATCATTATTCTGTAGAATTACTTCTATTGCGGGACGCCATTTTTTCTTGCCGTCTTTACCTACAAACTCATAACCTTGTCTGTAAGCACATTCGGGAAGCCAGCAGCCTTTTGCTTTTTTACCGAATAATCTTTTAGTAGTATCCGAACCAACTTTAAATTGTGCATTTAAGTTTGAATCTGTAGCCAACAACGGTGAAAATCCGTGTGTAGCACCTGATGTTGTAATTTCAATACAACCTAAATCTTGGTATTTTTTAAACGCACTTATTAAATCTTTGTTATATTTATTAATAAAACAGTCTTTGATATGGTTAAACCAATCAAAATAATATTTTGCAAGATATTTTAAATGTTGAGAATGTTCAACTTTAGGATCGGGATATCTGTCTAAATCCTTAGAAACTGCTTCAATTCTTGAATCTAAATATTCAATAAACCCTTGTTTAAGGTGTTCATCATTTAATTGTTCCGCCAAAATAGGTGTAATACCTACCGTAAGTTTTGCTTTTATACCTTCTTCTTCATACAATTCAGAAATTGCATTTAGAAGCGGTACATAAGTTTCTGACATACATTCATACAAATTTTCTTCACCGAACGGCCACATACCTGCCATACGGTAATAGGGAAGATGAGAATGTAACATAAATACGAATGAGCCGACTGTCATTTGTCTAAACCTCCACTTATTAATATACATACTATTTATATCATAAAAACAAAAAATATATAACCCTTGAGAACTAATTCTATAGTATTGTTAACAATTATTATTAAAATTTGAAATATTTCACAAAGAAAAAACTCTTTCCATATATAACTTGAAGAGTAAATTTTTACGAGTTATAATGTAAAAGCACATTGATAATTGAATATGGGGACGTTTTGGATTTGACGGGTGGATTGGTGTATTCAAGCTGCGTGTCTCGGTGCTGTTCCGAGTTATCAACAAGCAAACTAAAATAAACGCTAATAACGTAATTAAAGCTGATTTTTCAAGAGCACAAGCTCTTGCTGCTTAGGGCAGTTCAGCCGTTGTGCCTGACCAGCTTGCCGTTAGGTTTCAACGTAACATGCAAGACGCAACCCGATGATGAATGTAGTCGGGCTAAGTTTACATTCAAACCGCGTATCGGTCTAAACTGCTTTGGTTAAATTATAGGAATGGTTCGTGCCGTAATTTTTCCGAGATTAACAGACCTACACATGTAGATGCGGGTTTATATCCCATTCCGGACGAGAGTTCGAATCTCTCCGTCTCCATTTTTTCGATTTTGCTTCTAAATTAACCCTCGAGCTCCGAACTGTTTTGTTTCTCTCGCTGTCGAAACAAAATGAGTTTTACTCTTCGAGCATACTGACTCGTACGGCTCCTGTTTGTCGCCTACGATTCAGTAGAATCTCTCCGTCTCCATTTTTTCGATTTTGCTTCTAAATTAACCCTCGAGCTCC
>CAVEOW010000173.1:0-1801 GCA_963617295.1 bacterium
GTTTAGAGCAATCTTTTCCAAATCTTCTTTTGAAGTTTCAGCGTCAACCTCAATTCTATCCTTAATTTTCCCGTTGATTTGAGCAACTAATGTGATAGAACTTGATTTTGCCAAATTATCATCAAACTTTGGCCATTCTAACTTGTGAACAGAGCCGGTTCCGCCTAATCCCTCATAGATTTCTTCTGTCATATGCGGTAATACGGGAGCTAACAATCTCAAGAATGTTAATACAGCAAAGCTGAATACATTTTTATCTTCACCAGAATACTCTTTTTTACCGTTCATATAGTCATAAATAACATTTGCAAACTCTCTGTATTTAGATATTACAGTGTTGAACTGGAATTCATTTGCAATATCCTGCGAAATTTTCTTAATTGTCATATGAACTTCTCTGACAAGATTGTTGTTTTCTTTTGTTAAACCGGAAATATCAGGCAATTTATAATCAAGAACAATATTTGCTTGATTATCACTATATACTCTCCAAATTCTGTTTAAGAATTTATAGCAACCCTCAACACCTGCATCTGACCAGTCAAAATCTCTGTTTGGCGGTGAATCGGAAAGAATAAATAATCTTGCAGTATCTGCTCCGTAGTTTCTGAATATTTCATCAGGATCAACCGTATTTCCTTTTGATTTAGACATTTTTGAGCCGTCTTTCAAGACCATCCCTTGTGTTAAAAGGTTTTTGAACGGTTCATCTATATCAATAATATTCAAATCTCTCAATACTTTTGTGAAAAATCTTGAATACAATAAGTGTAAAATAGCATGTTCTATACCGCCGACATATTGATCAACAGGAGCCCAATATTTAATTAAATCTTTATCAAACGGAGCTTTATCATTTCTAGCGTCAATATAACGATAGAAATACCAGTTTGAACACATAAATGTATCCATTGTATCAGTTTCTCTTTCAGCAGGACCGCCACATATCGGACATGTTGTGTGTTTAAATGTTTCAGATGTTTTAACGGGCGACATACCTTTAACCGTAAAGTCAACATCTTCCGGCAACATAACAGGTAAATCTTCTTCCTTAACGGGAACTGTTCCGCATTTCGGGCAATAGACAATCGGAATCGGAGTTCCCCAATATCTTTGTCTTGAAATTAACCAATCACGGAGTCTGTATTGAACTTTTGCTTCTCCAAATCCGTCTTTAACAGCCTTATCGATAATTACTTGTTTTGCTTTTTCGTTTTCAAGTCCGTTACAATCAAGTGAATTTACTAAAATTCCTTTATCTGTATATGCTTGTGTTAATTCCGTTAACGGATTTTCAGGGTTTTGGATAACAATTTTCATTGGTAAATTGTACTTTTTAGCAAAAGCGAAATCCCTGTCATCGTGAGCAGGAACTGCCATAACAGCACCCGTACCGTATTCAGCCAAAGCGTAATCAGCAGTCCAAATCGGGAACTCTTCACCATTCAACGGGTTAATCAAATGAGTTCCTAAAGGAACGCCTGTTTTCGGTCTTTCTGTTGAAAGTCTTTCAATTTCAGACATTTTTCTTGCATTTTGTCTGTATTCTTCAACTGCAGCCTTGTTTTCTGGAGCAGTTAATTTTTCAATATCTTTATACTCGGGAGCTACAACCAAATAAGTAATACCATAAGCGGTATCGGGTCTTGTTGTGTAAACAGGAACCTCAAGTTCCGGATTTTCTTTTACTTTAAATCTCAAAATAGCACCGGTTGAACGGTCTATCCAATTTTTTTGCATTGTTTTAACGCTATCAGGCCAACCTTCAAGCAATTTAATATCATCAAGAAGTTCTTCAGCG
>CAVEOW010000173.1:1811-4031 GCA_963617295.1 bacterium
CTTTTCAACCTGACCGTCACATCTCCAGCATTTTCCGTCAATAACCTGTTCATTGGCTAAAACGGTAGAACAGTTATTACACCAGTTAACAGCGGCTTCTTTTTTATAAGCCAACCCTTTTTTAAACATTTGTATAAAAAAGTACTGAGTCCACTTGTAGTATTCAGGTAAACAAGTTGTAACTTCTCTATCCCAATCAACCATTAAACCAAGTGATTTTAATTGTTGTTTCATGTATGCAATGTTATCTAACGTCCATTTTTTAGGATTTGCACCGTGTTGAATTGCGGCATTTTCAGCAGGAAGTCCAAAACTATCCCAACCCATCGGGTGAAGAACGTTAAAACCGTTCATTCTTTTATATCTTGCAATAACATCCGAAATGGTATAATTTCTAACGTGTCCCATGTGTAATTTACCTGACGGATAAGGGAGCATTGATAAAACATAATATTTTTCTTTATCAAAATCATTATAGACTTTGTTTAATTTTGTATCATCCCAGTGTTTTTGCCATTTCTTTTCAATTTCTTGAGGAAAATATCTGTCTTTTAACACAACTAATCTCTCCATTAATATTTATCTTCAATAATTATAATCTAAAAATGCAAAACTTACAGTTTTAAGCAAAAAAATAAATATTTGTTAAAAGAACAGAATTTATAAGTATTTTAAAATTTCATTAAGGTCAATTTTTAAACAATCTAATTTTTCGCAAGTTGTTTGTCGTTTATCCCACAAGCAAGGTCTGCAATCTGCGTTATTTTTTATAGCAATAAATTTGTCTGACACGGGAAGAAGTTTTGCTTCATTTGTAGGACCAAAAACTGCAATTGTTTTTGTATCTGTCGCAACACCGATATGCATTGGAGCAGAATCAGAACAAATTAAGACTTCTGATTTTTTTATAAGTTTAACCAAATCAAATATATTCTTTGTTTTTCCAAACATATCAACAAAATTATTTAAATCTTCTCCGTTTAAAGATTGTCTGATTTCTTCAATACATTTATTATCATCGGGTCCGCCCGCCAAATATACTTTTTTACCGTTCTTTAACATTAATTTTATCAGTTCAGCCCATTTATGTCCGTCAAAAGTCTTTTGAATACTTTTTGAAACACTCATTGCACTAACTCCCGGATGAACAAGTACGGAATTATTTTCTTTTTCGCAAACTTCTGTTTTAATAGACGGCAACTCAAAATCAAATTGAGTAACAGGTTTAACCAAATCAAAATACATATTTGCCGCATACTGATTTTTATTCAACACAACAGCGTTAGTAAGCAGTTTTTTAGATAAATTTGAAACCGAATACCCTATTCTGGTTTTAATACCTGTAAAAAACAGCAATACCGGTATTAAAGGATTTGCCCCTGAGGAAATAACCAAATCATACCTGCCTGTTAAGGCTTTTAAATATAATTTAAACATTTCGACGTACTTATTTTTTGTTTTTATATCAACACAAAAATAATCATCCAATAAGTCAGTCAGGTTAACAAAAGCCTTGCTTCTTCCCTCTAAACAAAGAGTAATTTTTGCATTAGGGTATGTTTTTCTCAATACCTGAATAACAGGAAGAAAAAGTATCTCATCACCGATACCGCCAAAATTTACCAATAAAATATTTTTATATGAACTCATACTAGAAAGGTTTTGTTTGGTTTAATTTTTTTCTTAATTCACGGAAACGGGCAATATCTTCTTGAGCTTTACCTGTTTCTCTGAACACCACTTGAGTTGACGGGTGAACCATCATAATACAATCAATATGAATTTCTAAGAAGTTATATCTTCTTGGCGGATTGTTTGTATTTTTTTGATAAATTTCTGCATTGGTAACCGCTAAAAATCTTTTTTCTTTATCATTAAGTAAGTCTGTAAGTTCTCTGTTTGTTTTAGTGTATTTTGAAACATGAACCGTACCTTTAATTTCATGGTCTGCGGTTAAAATTATTACCTCTATTGGAACTGTATCTATATCTTTTGCCATTTTTCACCTGTCTGTCAAATTTATATAATGATTATATTATAATTTCTAATATTTTACCAGCTATTAATATGTATATTACTATATTTTGATTATAACAAATTATTTTATTTTTTAATAATAAAAAATTCAAGATTTCAATTTTACTCAAAACCCTTGTGTCAGTAATTAATGAGTTCAAGAAGTAATCGCAACACTAAGTCCTCAAGTATAGTAGAATCAAA